>NZ_JBHVYI010000127.1:0-19321 GCF_042880975.1 Streptomyces sp. NPDC058289 | reverse complement strand
CCGTGCAGTGGCCGACAGATCAAACTCAAGGCACCAGGGCCAGTCGTAGCGCGAGTCAGGCCACCGCCCGAAGCGGTACCTGAACATCCTCACAGTCGTAGCGGACCTTCGAGGTCGGCATCCCTCTAATATGCGGGTCTCGATGTCAAGCCCGGGAAACCCGCTGGGGCTTCACGTAGGCGTCCGGCAGGATGTCGGACGTGATCCTGAAGTATCCCTGCGTGTCCTGCGGCCACCTGACGATGAACGACGGGCCCGGCTCCTATCAGATCTGCCCGGTCTGCTTCTGGGAGGACGACGACATCCAGCTGCGCTGGCCGGACTACTCAGGTGGCGCCAACAGACCTTCCCTGATCGAGGCCCAACAGAACTTCCAGGACTACGGAGCATGCGACGAACGGTCCATGGAACACGTTAGGCATCCCGAGGACGACGAGCCGCTGGACCCGAGCTGGCGCCCCATCGACACAGACCGCGACCGCTTCGAGCCCAAGGCGCTGCAACTGGCCGCCTGGCCTGACGACCGCACTGTCCTTTACTGGTGGCGATATCGGAGCACCGGATTCTGGCGTCCCGCTCAGTGACGTCGTCACCCGGCCTGTTCGTCGAGTCGGTGAAGGAGCCCGTCGAAAATCTGCTCGCGTGCGACCTGCCCCTTGGCTGCCGCGTCGTTCCGTTGGCGTTCGACCGAGCCGGATTCGCCCGGCTGGCCGAGGAGTTCTGGCAGGCGTCCGACGCACCGATCTACGACGCTGTCGAGCGTCAGTGGCTCGCCGAGGGCCGGGAGGTGCCCCGCCGTCCGAGCCTGGCGTGGGGTGCCCGGCGCCCAGTGAGCACCGGAGACTTGTTCCACCGGGCCGGAACCACATCTCAGTCCGGCGCGTACAGCCGCTCGCGCAGGTGCAGCACCGCGGTGTCCGCGGCGGCGGCCAGGGTGGCCAGCAGGGTGCGGATGCGGGCGTCGTCGCCGGCGCGGACCGCCTGCACGATGTGTTCGATCGCTTCGTGGGCGCGGGGATGCATACCCGCCGGACCGCCCGTGGAGGGGCCATGGCTGGCCGGGTCGCCGCCCCGGCACTCCTCGGGAACCCCTCGTGCTGTCATGTCATCCGCCAACGGATCGCAGTAGTCACAGGTCACGACCACCGCGAACGGCAGGACGGGCCGCTCTACGATCCCGCCCGGCCCGCCGACGGTTTCGAGAGGCCGGACAGCAGCCTGCACGGGAGTCAGGCCCCGCCCGCCCGTTACCTCTCGGCCTCGGCGCGGCTCAAACGGACCGAGGTCGGGCTCAGTCCTCCTTTCCCGCCAGGACTCGGTCAGCCGCGTAGTGCGGGCAAGACAGCACATGCCACGTCACCGTCAGGCGGCACCCGGCCGCAACCGCGACCGTACGCGCCTGGCCATCAGTCGGGCCCGCCGCGCAGTACGAGCACACGACGGTCTCTGCCCTCAACTCAGCCGTCACCCTCCAAATCCTGCCCCGCCGGCGCGGGCATGACGAGAGGGCCGCGCCGATCGCCGCGGGCATCCGCGGGTCCACGGGAAATCAACGTGGCCAAGGAAGGTTCCACGTTCTATTCATCCCCATCCCTTGGAGCGGGGAGACGAACAAGCGCGGCGGCGGGGCGGGCATGGGCCCGCCGATCCGGATGGAGTACGACGACCACCGCGCGGTCACGAGCACCGGTTCTGGGGCCGATTCCGTGCAGTGGCGCGCCGATCAGCAGGCCCTCATCGACAGCGGCCGCTGGGACCTGGCCATGAAGATGGACATCGACGAGATCCGTGACCTGTACGGCGACAAGTACGACAGGGAAGCCCTCGGCGGCAGCCGGTGAGGCTCCGGAGAGGACGATCGCCGTTCCGAGGGCTTCCGCCGCGGTCATGCCGATTTTGCAGGGGCGGTCAGGTTCCGCTGTGGGCCACTGGCGGAGTGTTCCGGGTCCAGCGTTCGGGGATGCCGGGCGTGGGAGTTCTACCGGTGCCCGTGCAGGTGCAGTGGCATGGTCAGGTCGATCTCCTTGCCGTCGTTCATGGCGTAGCGGACCATTTGGATCGCGAGGCGCGTCATCGTCGCGGATGGTGTCGGCAGCCCGCCGGCCTGCGTGCCGGTGAAGAAGCCGTGCACGGCGGTCGGTACGACCTCGTCCCATGTGGAGCGGGCCAGGCTGAAGGCGTCGGCGTCCTTGTCGCCGATCATGTACCGCACCAGTGCGGTCGCCGGGGGCACGGTCATCTCCTTCGGACCGGCCAGGGAGGAGAAGTACTCGATCGTCGCCTTTACGTACTTCGCGGATTGTGGCGTCACCCGTGCGTGGAGGGTGTCCACCGCCGCTGCCCGCTTGCGCGCCGCGGCCAGGGTCGCGGGCATGCCGTCCTCGGACATCCCCAGCAGGTGCCCGAACACGCGGCACGAGTGGAAGTACTGTTCCGCTTCTTGCTCGCCCGGGTGGACGTTGAGCTTGTAGAGGTGGTCGATCAGGTAGCTGGCGAACAGGTTCCCCTCGGCGAGCATGTCCAGCTGGCTCAGTGGCGCCCCCCACTTCACCATTTCCCAGTCTCCTTCGGTGTGGAGCAGGTAGCGCACCGCGGAGTGCGCCAGCCGGATTCGAGCCGTTGTGACGAACCCTGCCCCGCTCGGCCCGTACGGGTCCTTGTGCAGCATGTCGCCAACTCCCCGCAGGGCCTTGGCGAAGCCCTTCTTGTTGTCGTGAGGGCCCTCGATGCCGAAGACGGCGGCGGCCGCGGCGGGGTAGCGCATCCGCTCGGGAGTCACGTCCAGCACCGCGGCGAACGAGATCTGCTGCGCGTGCGCCAGGGCGAAGCGGAGCCCGCCAGTCATCAGCTCCGGTTCGGCCCAGGAGGGTAGTTGGCGTGTGGTCTGCAGGAAGTCGTGCAGCTGGGCGGGCAGCCCGTCCGGTACTGCCTGGCCGTTGGTCTTCCAGCCCTTGAGGGCCTCGTTGACGGCAGCGCCCTGCCCGCGCCGGAAGGCATCGGCGATGGCTTCGTCGCAGGGTGGGTCCGCGATCTGCTTCAGGCCCTCCAAATGGGCCTTCTCCTGGGCGTCGACCTCGGCCGCGGTGGCCCGCGAGGGTCCTGGGCCCGATGTGACGCGGGCGGATGCCGTGGTCCCGCTGCCGAGGAGGGCTGTGGCGCCGGCCACCGCTGCGGTGCCGATGATCTGGCGTCGTGTCATGTTGCTGCTCATGTGCCGATCTTGGTTGATCGTCGTCGACGGTGCCGCACCGGAAAGCCAAGATCCCCTCGATCGGATGACAATGATCTCCGTTCTCGCCAGTGATCTCTCCAGATCGAGCACGCCCGTGTCTGGTCCTGCATAGGCAAGTACCCGTGGAACGGTGGCCTGCGCGGCCCATGCCGGCTGAAGGCGGGCGGCAGACAGCCGTGCCCACCCTGCTTTCAGCTACATCCGGCCTGGTCCATGGCGTCGACCTCGCGGGAGGCCTCGTACCAATCCCCCCGCCGATCGCAGCACCGGTCGAGGGACTGCAAAACGATCGGTGTAAGTCCTGATCAAGGAAGATGCATCGATGACCAGCGACAAGGCCGAGTCTGTCGAGGTGGCTGAACCGCAGCCGGCGAAGGGGGTGGACGACCAGCTCATCGACGAGTTGGTCGGCCGCGCCCAAGCCGAGGGCATGCAGTTGACCGGCGAGTGATGATGTGCGTGGTTTTGTCAGTGGTTTTTCGTCGTTGAAGTGTCAGTGGTGTGCCGGGGGATTGTCGCTGGTCAGTGGGTGTGTGTGCCGAGTTGGGGAGCTGACGGTGGGTGCCGATTTCGCGCTGACGTTTTTGGCGTATTGCCTGGTCAGTTTTGTGGAGATCGGGAAGGTACTTCCGAGTCTGTACGGGTCTCGTGGCCGGCAGGGCAGGCATGAGTGCCGCCAGTAGTAGTGCCGGCAGCCCGAGCGGCCTCCGGCGGAAGCGCCCCGGCTGTGGGAGGGGGTGGGAAGGATCGGCCGGCTGGTCGGGTTGTGACCGCCGCGGAGGCGTGACGGGGCCGTTGTATCTGGACCGCTGCCAGAACATCGGGTGCTTCTCCTTCTACGCCGGGAAGCATTCATTCGGTGCTCCGGCGCTGGAGCCAGCCGACCACTCCGCGTCCGGTTGGGCCTACCGGCCTCGCCCGACGGAGCGAGCCGCCTCCCCCGTTTGGGCGTCCCAGCAGACACGGCCGCCCGCCCACCTGCTCGCCTTCCTCGATCCGGTCACGGCCGAGGAGCGGGACGCTGGTGTCGCCCTGGCCCGTCGGCCGTCAAGGAGTCCATCGGCCCGCCGAGGGTGACGAGCCCCGCCACGAACTGGTCGTCACCGGCAACTTAATAGAACTCAGGCACGAGACGGGGGGACCGGCACGGTTCAGCTGAGTTGGAACGAGCTGGCACGGTCGTACCAGTTGGCGGATGGGCAGTCTCCGGTTCCCGATCCGCCCAGGTGAGTGCACCGGTCGATCCATTCCGAGGAGGCGCCGGTGTAGTTGGCGCCATCGAAGAGCTTGATGTCGCAGGATTGCGCGGTGTAAGTGCTGACCGAGCTGTAGGTGTTGTTCTCGAGGATCCCGCTGGGGTTATTGGAAGCGTAGGGATGGGTGAGACCCGGAAGGCCGTACTCGAGGTCGTTGGTGGTGGCGGTACAGGCGTGATCGCCGAAGTAGATGGTGTAGCCGCCGCCTTGTCCGTAGTTGATCCAGTTGTAGACCGAGACGAGTGGAACCGACGCCAGAGTGGAGCCGTAGGAGACCAGGTCCTGTTCCGTGGTGAAGCAGGCTGTCTTCTGATTGCTGAGATCGACTGAGCAGTACGCCCCAGCGGGATTGGGCACCAGGTCCTGAGGGGCCTGGGGGATGGGTGTGGCGGCGGCGGTGGAGGCCGAGGCGCCGAGTGTGAGGGCCGCGAAGACCGCGAATAGCGTCCTTACCGGTGACAGACTTCGGGGAAGTAATTGCACGACATCCTCCTGAGGATATGTCCGTTGAGCGGTCCTAATGGTGCCCGTCGACTGAACCGCTGACTAGTGCCGTATCGGGCAATTACCCTCCGCGCGCCGCTCGCCTGGCCTTGGTCGCTGATCCGCAGGGGAGACGTCCGCCGCCCCACGTTCCCCGACCGGCTCGGGTCTGCTCCCAGTCGCCAGGTCTTCAAGATCATCCCGATGCCCACGCCCACCGGGCAAGGACTGATGATGATGTGCATTGGTTTGTCAGTGGCTTTTCGGGGATTGCCGCTGTTCAGTGGGTGTGTGGGCTGACAGTTGGTGCCGATTTTACGCTGACGTCTTTGACGTTTTGACTGGTCAGTTCGGTGGAGATTGGTACTGCGCTTTCGGCGTCTGTGCGGGCCCGTGGTCGAGATGTCGGGCCTTCGGAGGGCGGCTGTTTCGGAGCGTGGGAGTAGGACGGTTGGGTCCTTCGGGGAGCAGGCTGGCGCCGGGCGCCCCTGGACGGCGCCGGTCTCCTGCGTGCGCTCCGGAGGTGTGGGGTGTCAGGGGGGCGGCGGATGTGGATGGCGGTGGCGTGTTCGGTGAGGGTGGCGGCATCACGGGCGGTGATGAGGGGGTGAAGGGGGGCTGGTTGGCGGGCTGCCGGTGTGTCGAGGTGGTGGTGGTGTGCTGCGGTGATGAGGGTGTGGGCCCAGGTGGGCAGGACGTGGATCCGGCAGTGTCGGTGGGTGTGGGGGCGTGAACTTTGACGTGGGTGCCGTGGGGGTGGACGTCGGTGCCGCGGATCAGCGCGAGGCGGGCGGGGCCGGCTCCGGTGAGCAGGGTGGTGGTGAGGGCTGCCGCGTGGAGGGGGTGGGCGAGGGTGTTTTCAGGCGGTCGGCGAGTTCGCTGTGGCCGTCGCTTGCCTGTGTTCCGGGTCGGGCCGGGTGGGGAGTGCTTCGGCACCCTGGCAGGGGCGGCCGGGTCTGGCCCGTGGTTCGGCGAGGCCGGGTAGAGACCGGAAGGAGTGCAGCGATGGGCGAAATCAGGGTGAGCGGGGGGCACCTGGACCGGCTGCTCACGGACAGTTCCGGCACCTACGGCGCCCCCTGTCAGCGAGCCTTCGCGGAACTCGCGCGTACGCACCGGGGCCGTCTCGCCGCCGAGGTCCTGCCGTTGCTGATACGTGCCGCGGACCGGGCGCTGCTCGGGTTCTCGCGCGCGGACCCGTGGGAGCAGGTGCCCGCCGCGTTCCCAGCGGACGCCACCGCACCACGGTAGGGGTGCCACCGGGAACGGTTAGGGTGCGTCGGGAACGTGATCGCGCACCCGTGGGGGATGGAATGACAGTGCACCGGCCCGGACTGCCGCAGGACCTGCCCGCGCCGGAGGTCCTGTGGGCCCGGTGGAGCGCGGTCGCCGTGCTGGAGGCGACGACCGAGGCGGAGCAGAAGCCGCCGGTCCACCGCACGGGCTGCTGGATCGACGACCGTGGGCTGCACCTCGACGACTGCGGCTGCACCTGGTGGACGCTGAAGCCGCTGGGCGGGGACCGGTTCGTGCTCTTCGGTGAGGACGAGTCCAGCGGGGTCAAGTGGCACGAGCCGCCCGTCGACATGCTTGCCGGGGCTCCGGACTGGATCCCCCACGACGAGCTCCGTGAGCTGATCGCGGGCAACGAGCTGGGGTGCGTGTACTGGTCCGAGAACGGGTCCTGGGCACGGGCTCCGTACCCGGCGGACCTCGATGACGACGGTCTCGACTGCGGGTTGAGTCGTTTCGTCAACGAGGGCGAGCTGCTGCGGGAGCTCGACGGCGGGGCGGTCCTCGGGGAGCGCCGCGCGGAGCTGGTGCGCCGCGCCGAGTGGTACGAGCTGACGCCGGAGCTGCTGGAGACCCTCGTCCGCGGTTCGGGCGGCGAGCCCGCCGACCTGCCGGCCATGCTGCGCGCCCTGCGGCGCTCGGGCGTGTCCCACGGGAGCCCGCAGCCGGCCGCGTGACGTCGGGGGATTCCCCCGGCGAAGGGGAGGCGGGACGGCTCAGCCGGACGGCGGGGCCGAGGGCCGCACGCCGAACCACTGCTCGCTCCGTACTCCTCGAACCTCTCCACCTCGATGAACCCCGGCTTGGCCGCGAGGTGGTCTGCTCGCTCATGCTGCGCTGCCGTGGGGGTGGGGGTCCGGGCGGTGCGGCGCAGCTCGGCGGAGCCGGTCCGCCACTGGGCGGGGGAGGGCCAGTAGGGGTGTGTGGCGACGCGGAGGTCGAGGAGGACCAGGGCGCGCCGCAGCGCGGCCGTTCCGGCCCCGGCTGGGGTGTGCGCGAGGGCGCTGTAGGTCCGCTCCCGTTCCTGCTGGAGGGCGACGAGATCACCGGGACTACCGATCGTCAAGGTGACTAGATGAGCTCTGGGCTGCGGCAATCAGTTGCGTGCATGTTCGCGACGTGTGCCCGTGATGAGGATCCGCAAAATGGCTGTGGCAGATACTTCGTGACGCACACGATGGCGGGGGGACCGATGGGTGCCTCATGCTTGATCGCAGCGCCGGAGCCCGGGAGCCGGGCATGCCTTGAGGGGGTCCGCGGTGGAGGTCGGTGAACTGGTACGCGCAGAACTGCGACGCGTCGATTGGGCGTCGTTGGAGTGCGGCTGCGGTGACTCTGCGGAGCATGTGCCGCTTCTGATCGAGGCGATCATCACTGCTGAGACGCCCCAGGACATGATCGGATACACCCTCGATGGTCATGTCGAGGGAAGCACGATCATCTTCGAGTGCACTCCGCCAGCGGTCGGCGTGATCATGGCCGCGCTGGCCAGCGACCTCTCGACACTGACCCGAGACGTGCTGCTGCAGACGTTGTCCTTCGTGGCTGCGGGTTCCGGCGACTACGGACCGACCGCGGGAAGTGAGGGTCTGGGCGAGGCGTGCAGGCACCACGTGCAGGAGGGGTTCTGGAGGCTTGTCCAGATCGGGCTCACGGGTACGGCGGAAGACGCCGAAACAGTGGCGGACATTTGTGAGTCCTTCGGGCTCGGCGGCGACAAAGCCGTCTTCTATCAGGCCGAGCTTCGCGACCGTGTGCACGCGAAGACCAAGCGGGCCGCGTCGGCTCTGCCACGCAGTGGTGTCGGACCCGGGTGACATGCTGTCGATCGCATGTCCTTTTACGAACGGAGCTGCTGGCGATGGGCGTCGACTTTGATGCTGCCTGGTGTGCGACAGATCTCGGCGACCATCGCCCCTGCCGCTATACGTATGAGAGGTATCCCTACGACACCCTGCCGCCTCTGGACAAGAAGCAGCTCACAGGCGTGTTCCAGTGGCTGGGCGATCCAGGCGAAGTCGTCGCCGAGCGGGCGGCGAAGGTGCGGCAGCTGGAGGAGAGGCTGGCTGCCGAAGGGCTGACGTTGCCGAAGGACTTCGTCACCTTCCACGTCTCGTCGAACCTGCGAGAGTCCTTGGACTCGGTGTCGGTGACTGGTTGCTGGAGCAGCCTCTCCGAGCCACTGCCGAGCCCCGTTGAGCCGGGTGCGTTCCTCGTCCGTTTCTTCCGTGACCAGCAGGACTGCGTTCTTTGGTACCTCTACTTGCGCCCGTCTGGCGATGTCTTCGTGGTCAACTCCTACCTTGACTACGAGTACGAGTACGAATCGCGGGACTCGGAGGACTCCGAGCCAGAGAGCGATCTGAACGATCTTGCCGCTCAGAAGGCCGAGATCCTTTGGTGTGCTCCCTCCTTCGAGTACTTCGCCTACCGCTTCTGGCTTGAGAACCGTCTCTGGCGCGCTGTGAATGGCGTGGGCGATGTGTCCCTCGACGCCGAAATGCATGAGTATCTGGACCACTACGAGGCCGCGTCGCCCCAAGGGGCTTGACGCCAGTGCAGTGCGCGGGCTCGCCGACCGAAGGTCAGCGGCCAGCTCGGCCGGAAGGCCGCCGGCCAGATCTGACTCGGCAGTCCGTTGGGCTGCTTCAGGCTTGGTCACGTTCCAGAAGCTGGGCTTCGAGCTGTGAGATTCGCCGATCTAGGAAGCGGGTGTTGGAGCGGGCGGCTTGGAGGCGGTCTTCGAGTGTCCGGTTGTCCTGGGCCAGCTGGCGCAGGCGATCCTTGAGCGCCGTGTTCTCGGCGGAGATGCGCTGGGCTGAGTCCTCTGGCTGGTGGGTTTCCAGGTCGCGGATGTGGCCCATGAGCTGGGCAATCCTATTCCGCTGGGTGCGGATCTCGCAGTGCGCGTCTTTCAGGGCGGCTTCGGCGTTGAGTGCTCGGTCACGCGATCCGTCGCTGTCCCTGGGCGCGGGGACGCCGCGGTTGCCACCGTGGCTGTCTCGATTGATGTTCGCGGTGACGAGGGTTCGGGCTTCGGGGTTTTCGTAGAGGAAGGTGCGGGAGACGCCTGCCTGGCGGACCAGGGCGGCGACGGTGATCGTGGTCCGCTGCCGCTTAAGGACGCTGAAAGCGGTGCGGACCTGATCGATCTTGCTCTGAGTCCGTGCGCAGCGGACGCGGTTTGCCGCCGCAGTCCGTGACGCGGGGATCGCGGAATTCATGCCGGGATGTCCTCCTCGTCGGCTGGGACCAAGTCCGCTGTCCGGAAGGCGGTGCTCCACATGCGGTGGAAGTAGTCCTGCGGGCGGCGCAGATCCAGCGCGAGGGCGTCGTCGAGGAGGCCGAGGCCGGCGAGCACGTTCTCCAGTCCGTCGATGGCTCGCGCGGTGGGCGCGAAGACCTGGTGCAGGTAGTCGGCGGTGGCATCGTCCGGGGCGCGTTCGGCGATGGCGTACCACTGCTCGCGTTTGCGGCGCCAATAGAGCAGGTCAGCGCCGGATACCACGAACTTGTCGCACCCCGTGCAGTCAAGGCTGAAGGGGCAGGCGCCGCCGTTGACGACGGGTTGGAACGTGCAGAAGCCGCCCTCGGCGGGTGTGCTGCGACGGGAGAGATCGATGGCCAGTGCCTGTGCCCGGGCCGCATCGAGGGGGCGGACGGTGTGGGAGAGCAGCTCCCCGGGGTTGGGGGATCCGGGGCCGGCGACCCAGACGTGCTGGAGCACGTCTGTGCCCGGTGGCTCTGTTCACGAGAGACGGTTCTGGCTCAACTTCTGTGAAAGCTGTCGCTCGGGGAACTCGCGGCCCGATCGTCAGCTTTCCTGTGCCGAAGCGGCGAGGTCGTGACGGTTGCCGAGAACCGCTCGCCCGCAGCCTGGAGGCAGGTGGTCCGCCACCATCTCCACGGCTGCCTCGACGGTGTCAGCCTCACCGACGGATTGCGCCCTGGACGGTCCCGCCACGACGAAGCCCCCACCCTTCCGCGGGGCTATGTACGGCACGTCCCACGTGCAGGGATGCTCGGTGCACCGGCTGAAATGCAGCTCCCACATGCCAACCCAAGGGAAGAGCTGCCGCAGCCTGGGTTCGGCGTAGGCGGCCCGCACCAGACCACCGTCCACCCGATCCGAAGCGAGCAGACTCGTCCACTCGGCCTCGATGACGTCCTCCGCCGCGCCTGATGAATCCATGGAAGCAGGGTGTCAAACCCGTGGACCGAGCGATGAGGCGGATGGCAAACACCTCGCCCCCGGCACGTACGGAACCATGACTCCACAGAAGTTGAGCCAGAACCCGAGAGACGACAGCGTTTCTACGGGGAGGCGTCGGGAGCCCTGGGCAGGGTTCAGATGTTCACGCGTTTCGGCAGCGGGCGGAGGCCGTTCCGCCTGGGGTGCAGACCGCGCCTGTTCGATTGGGGAGGATCTTGGGTCTTGGGGTTGAAGTTGCCGTTGCGGCAACTCCTACCTTCGTGACCAGGGCCGGAGACGCCGGCCCGGCGACACACATGTGCAGGAGTCGTGATGGACTGGCCGATTGCGGAGGTGGCCCGGATGTCGGGCGTTACCGCCCGGACACTGCGCCACTACGACGAGACGGGCCTGCTCCCGCCGGCCCGGATCGGCGCCAACGGTTACCGCTACTACGAGGAGCGCCAGCTCCTGCGGCTGCAGCAGATCCTCGTGTTGCGGGCGCTGGGCGTCGGGCTGCCTGAGATCGGCCGGATCCTGTCTGAACAGGTCGACGAGGTGGATGCCCTGCGAGGCCACCACCAGCACCTCCTCGCAGAACGGGACCGGCTCGACGCCCTGGCCGGCACCGTCTCCCGCACGATCGCCGAACTGGAGCAGTCCAGGAAGGACGGCAACCCCATGACCATCAACCGACCGGAGAACCTCTTCGAAGGCGTGACGCCCTCCCAGTACGAGGGGAACATGCACGACTTCCCCGAACTCGCCGAAGCAGTCGCACGACGCGCCGTCGCGATGAGCCAGGCGGACGCCGACACCGCGCACCGTGATCGCACCGCGCAGATGATCCGGCTGGCCGAACTCATGGCCGCAGGCCACCCGGCCGACGCCGACCCGGTCCAGGCCGAAATCGACGCCCAGTACCGGGCACTGACAGCCTTGCGCGCTGTCACCGCAGAGGACTACCGGGCCATCGGACGCTCCGTCGTCGACAACGAGACGTGGCGCGCCGCATACGAGGCCATCGCCCCGGGTCTGGCCGCATACCAGCGCGACGCCATCGAGGCCTACGCCACCACCCGGCTGCACTGAGACACGGCGCAACCGCCATCGAGAGAGGACCGCGATGGCGGTTGCGCCGTGTCACGGAGGGCCGGAGATGTTCGATCCCGAGGACCGGCCACGGCCCCCTCAACAGGTTGCTGCCCGTTCTCATGAACAACGACTTCCCTCAGGAAGGACCGCCTCCCGACGAGCTGAACAATCGCTGTCGGAAGTCGGGCTCTGGCTCAGGTTGTGTGGTGTGTGCACGCTGAGTGATGGCTGCCGTCGTCTGGTCGGTTCAGGGGCGTGGTGAGAGAAGCGCAGGTCGCGTCTGACACGAAGGCGAGAGATCGCACCTTGTTCCAGTGTTTGCACAGGTTCCGCTTTCAGCCCTCGCGGCGCTCGACGGCTACGGCGAGCTGGTCGATCACCTCGAATAAGGGAAAGGGTGCCCGCATGCCGACCCCGCCCGGTGGGCTGTCCTTCACCACGCCTGAGTATGAAGCATGAGGCTGGAAAAGGCTCATTCATGACTATGTCATTCCGTCACATTTCGTCCGGGATAGTACGGCGCCCTCTCTTTGATTTCCAATAGTAGGCGCGACCGGGCAAATTTTTGAAGCTTCTCCCAGTTTCCGGGATACCCCAAGAGGTGATCCGTTATCCTAATGCTGACCATTTCATTAATTCCGGGCCTGTTGCTGACCAATAGCGACTCTATGAAGATTACACAGCGAGTCGCCAGTTCTGGATCCACTGGAGCATTTGCTAGGGTGGGTGTCAGGATTCCGTGGACAAAAATGTCACTCGTCAGAGTGTATGGGCCAACCCCGAAGGGGATTCCTTCGAATGATCCTGAGGACTCGAGTTCCGCTTGCTCTAGATCGAGGATCGACTCTCTAGCTTCTGGAAAAATATCCCAGAGAAGTCCACGAACGAAGGATGAGTCCGAGTCAAATTGCATAGATATCGATGGCTCCGTTCAAGTTGATCGTTCCTGTCGATTACTTGGCCCCCGATGCGGGAGTGCATCGGGGGCCAAGTCTGTGATCGGCCGTGGAAGATTCTACCCTTCCTGCTCACCATGAGGTCAGCCGGCTTTGGGTTCCCTGCGGCGCAGGGAGGGTCACGAGGTAAATTGCGTGTACGCGAACCGCGCTTCCGCTGTTTTAGCTGCTAGGCCGTTGGGCCTTGGCACTGAGTTGTGTATTCACACGATCCCTCGCCCCCTAGAAACGCCTTCATGCCATCCCAGATGAAAAGAATATCTCCGACAATTCCTATTCCATTCATCACCCTGGGCATCTTTGGATTTCCCCGAGCCTGGGGTGCTCTATAGGGCGAATGATCGAACTCTGCTCCCGTTATCGACGCCATGGAAGGCGCTTTCCACATCTTTTCCACTGCGGCTTTTACAGTGGATTTGGCCACCGGGTTGGTTTTTAGGACCTTGGTGATCTCGCCTCCCTCGTCCACCGTGTCCAGCGCTTTCCAGATTTCCTCTGCTTCCGTGAGGATGACTGCGCGATCCGATGCAGATAGGTGAGTCGAGCTGCGCGGGTTCCGATCCTCCTCCAGGAGTGCTCTCAGGCGGGTCATACAATCAGCCGCATCGGCGACATGCCAGAGTCCCTTGGTCGGCCTGCCCGTCTTCAGTTCATTCAGCAGTGCCTCGGCAACCTTTCCGTTGCCGACCTCCGGGCTATATCCAGGTTTCATGTAGATGTCCCCAAGGATTTTCCGAAGCTCGGGGCTTTCCACCTTTGGTGCGACAGCAGGCTTGGTGAGATTTACAGGTGCGGTGCCGGTGACCTTTGCAGTACCTCCCCCTGATCCGCCACCTTCACCTGGACGGGTGCCCGATTCACAGGCGCCAGTAGGCCCGTTCTCGTCTTCTATCGGGACGCAGAGCCCCGTGGGGTCACTGGTGGATATCGGGTTGTTGTTGGCGTAGCTGTAGCCGTTGAGAGATTGGTGCTGCTCAAGGGTGAGGACTGGGTCGACGCTGATGAACTGGCCGGTGTAGGGGTCGTATTCGCGTGCGCCGATGTGGGTGAGGGCTGTGTCTGTGTCGGCGGTCTTGCCAAGGAAACGCTTGTCGTCGGGCCAGGTACCGAGGGTGTCGCCGCGGGGGGCGCCGAATGGGGTGACGTAGCGCTTGCTGACGGTCTGCTCGTCGCCGCTGTCGATGGCGACGGAGGAGGTGGCGTGGTGGTCGCCGGCGAGGAAGGAGACCTTGGAAGTACCGGTCTCGTTGCTGCGGACGGCTATGCGCTGGCCGCCGACGGTGTAGTAGCGGTTGGCCCACTTCTTGGTGCCTTCGAGGTGGACCTCGGTGGCCCCGGCGTAGAGGACCGTCTCGCCGCCGGTGTTGCGGCGGACGAGAAGTTCGCCGTCAGCGTCGTACAGGTAGGAAGTGGCGTCGGTTCCCTCGACGAGCTTGTTGAGTTGGTTCTCGCCGTTCCAGGTCAAGGTCTGACTGTCAGCGCTGGAGGGGGACCGGAGGCGCTTGGTGGTGTTGCCGCTGTCGTCGTAGGCGTACTGGTCCGTGACACCCGTGCAGTCGGCGTTGGTGGTGCTTGCGACGAGTGTGTGCTTGCGGCTGGTGTCGTAGCAGTAGGTGCGGTTGGTGGTGCTGGAGCTGTTGTGCGTGGTCTCCGAGGCGCGCTGGCCGCCGGCGTTGTAGGTGTAGGACTTCCAGTAGGAGGCGGGGCCTCCGAGGTTGGCCGTGTTCCGGCCGGTACTGGCGCAGTCGGCCGTCTTCGGGGTCCAGGCTTCGGATACGCGGCGCTGGCCGTCGTAGGTGAAGCACTGGTAGTCGGCCGCGCTGGCCCCGCTCACCGTCGCCTTGTCGAAGATCGACTTGACGTTGCCGGCGTCGTCATGCGTGTACGTGGTGTCCTGGACGAGGCCGTGGGTGGGCTCGTAGACGGTGGTTGCCTTGAGGCGGCCGGTGCCTTCCTCGAAGATGTTGGCGATGTCGACGTCCTTGACGCCGAGCGCTCCCGAACGCGAGAGCTTCATCGTTTCGAGCTTGCCGAGGGGCGAGTAGCCAGCGCTCTGGACGTAGCCGCTGGTTCCGGAGAGACCGTCCGGTAGCAGGTAGCTGTTGTAGTTGGTGGTGATGGTCTCTGAGGCGAGGCCGCCTGCTGCGGGCTCAGAGGTGGTGGAGACGGTGCCGTCTTCCCAAAGGTTTGTGCCGTATGAGGTGGTTGCGTTGACGGCCCCCGAGGTGACCAGTGGGTCATCAGTGGGCAGCATCAGCTCGGTCTTGCTGGCGCGACCGAGATAGTCGTACTCCGAGACCTTCCTCGTGTAGGCCTTGCCAGTCGTGCCGCCGACGTAACGGATGGACGCGGTCGGCGAACCACGCAGGATCGTGTCGTAGGTCCAGGCGGCGAGCTTGTTGGCATCGGTGCGCGAGGTCTGCCACTGGTCGGTCTTGCGGCCGAGCTCGTCGTAGGAGTACAGGAGCGTGGTGCCGCGGGCGTCGTCCGTGCTGGAGATCTGGTCCAGGGACGTGTAGTGCGTGGTGGTCGTGCCGCTGTCCGGATCGGTGACTGTGCGCTGACGGCCGTAGATGTCGTAGGTGTACGACCACTTGGCGCCGTCTGGCCCCGTGACCGTGGCGGCCTTGCCATCGCGGGTGGGCGCGTACTTCACGCTGGTGTAGGCGGTTCCGAGGGTGGCGCCGTACGCGCTATCCGCCGGTTGCTCGCCAGCGTAGGTTCGGGTCTCTGTGGTCCGTCCCAGTGTGTCGGTGATGGTGCGGCTGGCTGTGCCTCCGTCAGGCGCGCTGGTGGCTACGGAGTCACCGGTGTAGCTGGTGGCCGTGGACCACTTCTTGACGCCGTTGACCCACAGCTCGGCGGTCGTGGGCCGGCCTGCGGCGTCGAAGGAGGTCTTGGTCTGCGGGAAGGGCCCGCCGGCGGTGACGGAATCGTAGTCGCCGTCCGGCGCGTTCTTGTCGTCCCAGGCGTCGGCGTACGTGTCGTAGGCCAAACCGCGGGAGTCGTAGCGGGTGTCGGTGAGGATCCGTCCGCCGTTGGGCGAGAGGGTCTGGGTCTGCAGGGGGCGCAGCAGTGAGTCGCTGATGGAGTAGACCGGGGTCCGGTAGCTCGCGTTGTCGTGCTTGAGTTCGGTGATCGAGGTCCAGGGCGCGGATCCGCGCTTGAGAACGTATCCGAACTTGACGTTCGGGGTCTCTCCCCCAGTCTGGCTTCGATTGTTGAACCAGGTGCCGGCGATGCGGCCGAGCGCGTCGTAGGCGTTGGTGGTGATCTTCGCGTTGGCGTCCTCGGTCTTGGTCACCGAGCCCCGGGCAGGGTCGAGGTAGGTGTAGGTGCGGTGGATTTGCCCGTTGGAGCCCAGCGTGGGCGTGGCGCTGACCGTGGACGTGAGAGGACCGGCGGCTGCTGGGGTGTAGGCGGTGGTGACGGTGTTGCCTGCTGCGTCGGTTACGGCAAGAGGTCGGCCGAGGACGTCGTAAGTGGTGCTGGACAGTTTCTGCCAGCCGTCCGTTTCGGAGGGGCTGCGCGGGTTGGTGCCGTTGACGGCGGGGTAGGCCTTGGCGCGGCCGGTCCAGGTAGGCAGGCCCTTGTTCGGGACGCGCCCGTCCTTCCAGCCGGTGACCGTGGCGTCGTCGTAGACGGTTGCGGTGTCGGAGATGACGTCGCCGCGGGTGGTGAGGGAGCTGGGCAGGTCCAGCTTGTCATCGGTGAGGTCGCTACCGTCGGCATCGGTGCAGGCCTGGGCCACGGTCCGGGTGCGGGAGACCAGGCTGGTCAGGCCGATCGCCGGGTTGCGGGCGTACCAGGTGCTGGTGCAGGTCTCGTCACCGCTCTTGGCGTGGTCGCCCAGGGCATTGACCCGCTCGATCATGCCGTAGCCGTCGTACGAGTAGTCGGTCTGGGTCCGACGGAAGGCGTCGGAGGCGGTCAGGTAGGTGTACTCGTACGCGCGCGTCGTACGAACCCGCGAGGCAGTGATGGTCTTGTCGACGACCGGCTTGCCGTCGCCGTCCTTGGCCACGTGCCCCGCGTCATCCATCTTGTAGACGGTCTGGGTCGCGGTGTTCGTGTATCCCGGGTAGTTCAGGGAGGACCCGACGATGGTTGACCCGTTGTAGGTGACTGACTGACGCAGGGAGCCGGACAGCTGGTCGTAGTCGGTGTAGTCCGACGTCGCGATGGGACCGCTGCCGTCGATGTCGATGACGGGCACCTTGTTGGTGCGGGTGACCTTCGGGTCTGCTGTCTTGTCGCCGTACATGCCCTGCATGTACACGTTGGTGCTCTTGGAACGGTTGGAGCCGACGCCGTTGTAGGTGGTGACTCTGCCGTAGCCGCGCCAGGTGGACCAGGTGCGGTCCTTCTCCTTCGTCATGGGGTCGTCGTTGTAGCGCCAGCCGGGCTTCTCGTACTCATACGAGGCCACCACGGTGGCTGCGGTGACGGCGTCCTTGGTGGTGACGTTGGTGATGCGGTACTTGTGGAACCAGCCGAGCTTGGTGTCGCCGCCGTTGGGCTTCCACTTCACCGGGTAGCAAGGGCGTGTGGCGTCGTCATTGTCATCGACCGCCGTCGGCATCTTGGTGCCAGTCACGCACTCCGGGTCAGACAGGGTGACTGTAGTCGTTGCACCGGTCTCTGTGGTGATGGTTCGGATGCGGGGGCGGTTGATGGGCAGGATGTTGTCGCCCGGTACGTCGACCCGGTTGGGCCGGTTGTCGTAGACGAAATCGACCGGATCCAGCTTGAGGTCGGTGCCGTTCTTGCCGGTGCGGACGATCGACTTAAGGACCAGACTACGGTCGCTCGGGTCATTGAGATTGACCGGCGCCGTGTACCCGGAGGTGAGGGCGTAACCGTCTACATCGATAAAGGCATCCGGGGTGGCAGAGGTGGACCACACCTGCGTGGTGATGCCGATCAGGCGCTTACGGGTGAAGAACGCCGGCCCTGTGGCATTGCAGTCTGTCTCATTGCTGGCGCAGATAGCGTCGAAGGGCACATCAGGCCAGTTGTCGGCCGTGTCTTCAGTGAGGGAGGAGCAGCCCGACTCGCAGCGCTCGTCGTAGGTGAAGGTGACCCTGCCGGAGGTGACTCCGGTGAAGAGTGCGTCGGCCCGCTGTCCGTACTTGATTTCCTTGAGGTAGCCGCCGCGCGTGTAGGCGCCCAGCGTCGCCTTGTCGCCGGTCTTCGCGTAGTAGTTGCCTTCCTTGGTGTACCAGTAGGTGGCGGCGTTGCCCTGCAGGTCCTGGGCCAGGTCGAGGTTCCAGCGCCAGGCCTGCTGAACGGCACGGCCGGAGAAGGTGCTGCTCTTCTTGTAGCCGGGTTCGCCTTCGTCGTCACCGTAGACGGGGACGGTCCAGACCGAGTTGGTTTCGGTGTCGGCAGGCGCGCCGGTGAGCTTGTTCAGGCCGAAGGTGTAGGTGGTGCCGTCGCTGGTGATCACCTTCCAGAACTCGCCGTCGGTGTCGTTCGGGTCGGTGGTGGTGTCGCCGTCATCGGTGCTGCCGGCGCCCCGACCGCGGATGACCTTGGTGGCGTCGTCGTTCTTCAGGCGCCAGGTGTTGCCTGACGCGTCGGCGGGGTCCTTGACCAGTTCGTTGGCCTGGCCGTTCAGGACGAGGGAGGCATTGTCGTACTTCCAACACAGGTCGTTCTTGTCCGTCTGGCCGTCTTCCTCGCACGAGCCGTACTTGCGCTCGATGTAGGAGGAGGTCAGGTCGAAGCCCTCACCGACCTGGGAACCCTGATTGTTGGTGTTCGAGGTGCGGCCGTCGATGGACCCCGAGTCATACGACAGGGACAACGCCGGCACCGGGCCAGCTACTCCGGGCGGCACGGTAATCGGATAGGACCAATTGAATGACCCTGATGCCCCGCCGGCCTCCCAGGTCGAGGAGCTGGCGAGGGGTGTGGCCTTGTAGTCACCGGCACCCGACGGCGAGGCGGTGCTCGTGGCCATCACGGCGAGCACGGTGGGTGCGGCCGAGGCAGCACTCAGCAAGGGCGTGCTTGGGGGAGCGTCCTTGGCCCGGAGCAGGACGCTGCTCGTTGCAGCTGGCTTGGCGTCGCCGGCCAGGCTGACGTTGGCGGACAGCTCATGGCTGTCGATGTCGTTGCTGGAGGCGATAGGTGTGGTCGTGCGGCATTCCGGCTTGTCCGGGGTGGTCAGTGCGCAGCCGGGCAGGGTCACCATGCCCAGGCGGGTGGACCAGGAGCCGCCGATGGCTGATGCGAAGGAGTCGTAGTTGACCTCGACCTTGGCGGTGCCGGGTGTGGCGGCGGTGGCGGTGAGCAGCACACCGGTGATGCCAGCCTTGCGAGCTGCCTGCTGGTCCAGCACCTGCACCGTGGCCTGCCCCGCGGCGGCGGCGCCCGAGCGGGCGGTCTTGGTCGGTGGGGCTACGGCCACCAGGGAGTTGGTGGCCGGGGCACTGGCCAAGTTGCCCTTGAGAGTGGTGGCCTTGGGCCAGGTGTTCTTCGGGTTGGCCTTCGCGCGCTCGGCTTGGGCCTTGTCCTCGGCCTTGAGCTTGGCGATCAGGTCACCCGAGGCCATCGCCTCGACCGGCACCGACTTCACCTTCGCAGGCCGGTGCTGCGGGTTCGACGGTCGGCCGGATGCCTCTGCGGCACTGGCGAGGGGGGCCGCGATCGAGCCGGTTACGGACAAGACCAGGGCGAGGACTCCGATGATCGGTGTTCTCGCCAACAGACTTCTTTTTCTTGACACAAAAACTCCTGGAGCGGATGAGCCGCAAGGTAGAGGTGTGTGTGAATGAGTGGCGATGGGCGCGCGGAGCAGCAGGGCCGA
>NZ_JBHVYI010000126.1:0-19425 GCF_042880975.1 Streptomyces sp. NPDC058289 | reverse complement strand
GCCTCAAGGTGTGCGTCCCCGCGGGTGGCGAGTGCCCAAGCGTAGGTGGGGTCGAGTTCGAGTGCGGCGGTGAGGTCGGAGACGGCCTGGTCGTAGCGGCCCGCTTGCCGGTGGGTCTCCCCGCGGGCGCCGAGTGCCCAGGCGAAGGTGGAGTCGAGTTCGAGTGCGGCGGTGAGGTCGGAGACGGCCTGGTCGTAGCGGCCCATTTGCCGGTGTGCGTCCCCGCGGGTGGCGAGTGCCCAGGCGTAGGCGGGGTCGAGTTCGAGTGCGGCGGTGAGGTCGGAGACGGCCTGGTTGTAGCGGCCGGCCCCGAGGTGTGCTTGGCCGCGGGTGCCGAGTGCCCAGGCGTAGGCGGGGTCGAGTTCGAGTGCGGCGGTGAGGTCGGTGATGGCCTGGTCGTAGCGTCCGAGCCAGCGAAGGGTTTCCCCGCGCCGGGCCCAGGAATGAGCGTTTCGGTCGTTGTGTGCGATGGCCCGGTCGAACTCCGTGAGCGCTTCTTCGTCCCGGTCACACAGGTAAAGGCGGATGCCACGGTAGGTAGAGGCCCAGCTTCTGCTTTCAGCACTCAGCCGACTGTGGGACAGCAGCACACCGAGGCAGGCAAGACTGGGTTCGTCGCCAACGAGAGCGTTCCGAAGACGCCCCGCCCAGGTGAGTAGGACGGTGTCGGCGGCGTCCTGCGCGGCCTGTTCCAGCATCTCGAACCACTGCCGCAGCACGGCGGCGTCCTGGCCCGCGGCGTGGACCAGGTGTTCCAGAGCGGCCGTAAGATACGCAACCGGGTGGGCGCACAGCCGGTGGTACGTCTCATCCAGACGGTGCCGACGCCATGCAGCGTCTTCCCAGCGCTTGCCCTCGGGGAGACGCTCCTCGACCGCGGAACGCCAGGCCGCATGGGTATCAGCGAGCAGGGAATGTGCGGAAGCCCAGTTCCGTGGCGAGTGGGCGCGCTGCTGGCGGATCATGCTGGCGCGCACCACCGCGTGGTAATGCTTGTAGTCACCGC
The DNA here is from genome assembly GCF_042880975.1 of Streptomyces sp. NPDC058289. Lineage (NCBI taxonomy): Bacteria > Bacillati > Actinomycetota > Actinomycetes > Kitasatosporales > Streptomycetaceae > Streptomyces > Streptomyces sp. NPDC058289. Next base: position 18,419 of record NZ_JBHVYI010000126.1, on the reverse strand, counting down.
GGCCGCTGACGAACGGCTGCCCGCACAGCCACTCCCACAACCCTTCTGCCATAGGGCCAGCGGCGATGGCGAAGACATCCTCGTTCAGCTGCAACGGTAATGCGCACGCCCGTACGGCTTCACGTTTTTCCGAGTCCGTGATCCATTGCACGAAGCGCTCGACAGCCACATCGGCGAGGTCCCCGCCCGCATCGACTTCCTCGTCGGTGCGCGGGCGGGCCAGAGCGAGAAGTTCGACAAGCAGCGGAAGCCCCATCGACAGCCGAAGCACCGCTTCCACCACCCCTGGATCGGTCACCCCCCGCGAGGTCAGCAGCGAGCGAGTCTCCGCCTCCGTGAAGACCTCCAACGGCACATCCGCGACCTGATCCCGCAGCGGCGCCCACTCCCGTTCCGACAATTCGTCACGGCCGGCCAGCACGACGATGACGTTTGCCGGCACCGGACCGTACTCTTCATCCAGCAGACTCAACAGCCACCCGTCCAAGTACTGAGCGATCTGCTCCCACGTATCGAAGAGCAGCACCACCCACCGCTGCCGACGACACAACCGCTCCAGCTCACCAACGAAAGCCCGGCTCAACCCCGCCACGTCACCCCGGCCACCGCGCCGCTGGGCACGCGACCGCGACACCGACCGAAGCCGGTCCAACCCCTGGGCCGCAGCATCCGGACTCGCCATCGCTGTCACGACACCAGCTCCCGGAATCAACGACGCCGCTCCCAGCGCGGCCTGCGTCACCACCCGGCTCGACACCGACGCCTCACCCTCCACCGGCACCGGCTCCACCTGCGCCGCCTGCTCCCGCCGGAATTGCTCGACCGCCTTGTCGAACTCCCTACACGGCCCCGCCTGCCCCGCGAGCTGCCGGGCCAGCTCGACCAAAGCCTGCTGCACCCCGTGGACGTCGTTCTCGTCCACCACCGCCGTCACCGCATCGGCACGCCTGGCCGCCTCCTGCCACTGCCGCAGCAGCGTGGACTTCCCCACACCACCTACACCGCGCACATGGAACAGAAAGTCCGCCGGAGCCTCCTCGGATAAGGGGTCCTTCGACAAGTTCTCGGTGAACAGCGCCAGCTGTGCACGCCGACCCACGAACCGCGCCTTCGCGCGCTGCCGTATCAACGCCCCCCTGGACAGGCCCCGCGTGCCCGACCCCGACATCCCCGTCACCCCGCTACTCGCCTACCTCACCTGGAAACGTCTTCACATGCGCCCGCGCTTGCCGCCCCAGACACAGATCATCAGTCTCTAACCAGAGCTCCCGCTTGTCAGCCAAGCGCAGCAGATCGCCAGCATTCAAAAATCTCGCGGTCAGAGCGAACTCGGTGCTCTACGCCGCCCACTCCAGCCCGAGGTCGGCGAGCAACTGGCGCTTGTCGCAGCTCGAACCGGGCTGCGCCAGAACGGCATCCGCGGTGTGGGCGTCGCCTACGAAGGCGCGGAGACCGAACGGCACACTTGCCTGCCGTGAGGATGCGTCGGTGTTGACGAACACGAAGTCATGGCCGGGTGTGGGCGGCCGCGATGCGGTACCAGCTCGCCGTGGCCGCTCGGCGGGCCGTACGAGGCGCCAGCGCTGACCTTCTCCGGCGACGCCCTCAAGGTCGGGCAGGTGTCCCTGGAGGAGGCCACCGACGAGGAGAGGCACGCCACCGAGCAGGTGATGGGCGGCGCGGACTGAAAGTTGTGGGTGGAGGCCCTGGCCGGCGCGGCCTGCCGGCCGACGGGTTCACAGCGGTGGCGCTCGCCTACATCGGCTTGGAGCTCACGGCACCGATCTACTGGCAGGGCACCATCGGCGCGGCTGTGTGGGCGCCGGTTGAACGTCGCGTCCTCGGAGGTGGAGACGGGGTCGTGCGCCGGAGGGCGGCTGTCGAGTCGATGGCGCCTACGGCGTGGGAGGCACGCGGTGATGCCCATTGCGCAGAGGGTCCTGGTGCCGGTCTCGACGGACCAAGCGGACGTGTGCAGTGGCGTTTCATCGGTGAACTGGTTTCCCCGGAAGGGTGACCCTTCGCCTGGGGGCTGTCACTGACGGTGCTGCAGCGGATACAACCGGCTCCATGATGATCAAGAAGTCGGCTGCAGCTGCAGCTGCGGCTGTCGCATTCCTCACGCTGTCTCTGCCCGTCACCATCGCACAGGCGACCGAGGCAAGGCCGGCCGCCGTGCCGCAGATCATGCCGACCGGTATCGCGGTATCCGACCTTCAGCTTGTCTCGAGTCCGGCCCCGGAGGATGGCGGTGAGTTGCTGGTCTTGTCGAACGAGGAGTACACCAGGCGCTTCGGGGACCAGCCCGTGCGGACAGCCGTTGTGCATGTGCCACCCGGTCCGCTCGCGCCCACCAGCACTGTGCTCCAGGATCCCCAGCAGCCCTGGCACAAGGTCAACTGGTCGGTCAGGGACTGGGATGGAAGCGACATTCCGACCCGTCACGGCACCACGGACTTCGGCTGGCTCCACGCCTCCTCCAAGCACAACATGCGCAGCGAGAAGGCCATCGATGCCGCCTACCACGGCAACGCCGACAAAGTCACGGGCAACCGGGCGGAGTGCTGGGCAGTAGTCGTCACCAACAACGGTCAGGTCCGCATGACCACGGTCTCCATCGCCGAACGCGGCAACCGCGGACCGGCAGGGGTCCCGACCCCCGACGGCCGCCCGATCGGCACCATCACCGCCTACTGCCGTGGCCAGACTCTTTGCCCCGACTGGATCAACACACTGTGAACGCCGGCACCGGACCCGCACCGATGGGGAAGGCTGCAGGCATGGACGACCACTTCGCGCACGCCCTGCTGACGCTGCGCAGGTTCATCGGCGTGCCCTTGCCCGCCACCGACTGGCGCGTCCGCGCCGTGCTGCGCCCCGACCCGGACCGGATCCGGGTGCGCCTAGTTGACTCGCCGGGACGGGCGGTCACGGTGGACCTGCCCACCCGGTACGGGCGTGAACAGGGCACCTGGTGGTATGCAGGCGCCCTGCGCCACACCGCCGCCTGGCTGGCCCCAGACACGATGCCCCCGCCGGGCGAGGACGGATTCCCCTACCTCGACGGGAGCACCCTCGTCGGCACGGTCGTACCCGAGCTGGCCGAGATCACCCTGGACGACAGCATCGACTACCTGATCGCAGACCTGGCCGGCGATCCGCTATGGCAGGACGCCCAGCCCTCGATCGACCCCGCCCTCTACGTGCTGGCGGGCTTCGACCACCATCACCCCGACACCGTGCGCGTCTACCTCGACCACGACGCCCGCACCATCGGCATCGACCTCTGCGTCCGCTCCGAAAACGGAGCACCCCGCACCGTCGGCTGGTGGGCTGCCACCAAACTCGGCGCCCTCCTGCGCCCGGAGGACACCGTTACCCTGGCGGCCCACCGGGTTCACGGCGTCACGGACCCCCTGTGCGACGCCGTGTACGACCTCACCCACTGGGCCTGACGGCCGACGTCGCCGGCGAGATCGGGGAGAGGCAGGTCTGGGAGTCGACTGGGAAGCGGTCCCGCCGGCACCCGTGGCCGGCTCGGTATCCCGCGCAGGAGAGCGGGGCGGAGCGACTGTCCCGGCCCGCGGTTGTGGCTGCGCTCCGCTTGTGACCGCCTCCCTCTCGTCCCTGGCCGGCCTTCCGAAGTCGGCCGCCAACGTCGTGGAAGAGGCCCTCAACGCGGGACGACCGGTTTCAGGGGCTTGTTGCTGCTCACAGGGCGGTTTTGCTCCAGCTCGCCGGATTACGCCCAGCGCTGCGCACCGGGCCGCGCTCCGGTCTCCGAGGTTGTAGGAGTGGGCGCCGGTGGTTTCCTCCTGTTGGTCGGGTCGGCGTGTCGGGGGGAACACGGCACTGTCGGTGGATCTGGAGGCAAGTCAGGCGCCAGCGGACTTGCCCGCCCGCAACTCCTCGTCCTCGGCCGCCACGACCACGACGGCCGGCTGCGCACGGTCGGCCGCACCGTCCCCCTGCGCACGGAGGTGGCCCACTTGGTCGCGGAGCACCTGACGGCCGCTGACCCCGGCCACCCCTGGCAGGGGCTCACGTTCGGTGCGACCTGGGGGTCCCGTGACGTCCTGGACGTGCGCCTGGTCCGCCCTGACGTGTGGCCGAGATCAACGCCGACCGCTCGACCGACCGGGGCGGCGTATGGCGCCACCCGATGCGCTTTAAGCGGCTGCGCCTGGACGTGGGCGTGGAGGATGTTCCCCGGTTCGGGCAGGGCCCGGCCGCCGCAGCCGGCTGATGTCACTTCGCTGACCGTGGTTGGTGCCGGGCGGGGTGCGGCTCGGGGTCGAGCGGTTCCGTTCGGGGTCGGGCGGTCTGCGGGTGACGCCGACCTGGCCCGCAGGCCTGCGGGGCACCGCCGCGCGGCACGGGTGAGTGGGAGGCGTTGCTGCGCACCGCTGGCGTGCCGAACCCGTACGGCTTCTCTTTGGAGAGGGGGGCGCTGGACGGGGCCGTCCGGGGCTGGGTGCCGACAGGCATCACCAGGACCCGCGTCGTGGATACGGACACCGGCCCCGCCTGGTGCCCCGCCGGAGGCATGGTGGGGGAGCAGGACGGGGCCCCGGGACGGGGGGTGTCCCGGGGCCAAGGCGTCGCGGTCACCGCAGGGGGGAGCGGTTGTGCACTGACGCGACGGTATGGATAAACGATTCATCAGAGCGTCGGTCACGGCCCGACAGGCATCGGAAGGGGCCGGAGCCGGCGTAGGAGCGGCTTTGGCGGGTACCAGCGATCGGGTACGACGCACGCGCTATTCGTGGGAGGTACTCATGGGCAAGCTGGGAGACATGGCCGACAAGGCCAAGGAAATGGCCAAGGGTCGCCCGGACCAGGCTGACAAGGGTGTCGCGGGAGCCGAGCGGCTGGTCGATGAGCCTACGGGTAACAAGTACGACGCCCAGACCGACAAGGCCGCCGACGCCGTCAGCCGTTCCTACGGCACCGGTACGCCGGAGCGCTGACCTCACGCCCGGCACCCTTGGCCCCCGGCACTTTCCTGCCAGGGGCCACGTCGTACCCCCGTTGCGGTCGACGCGCCGTGGCTCCGCTGCCGGCACCGGGTACTGCCGGTCTCCCGGGACGCTGGGGACGTGCTGCGGGAGCTGGTCCCGGCCCCGTCCACCCGCGGGAGACCGTCACAGCGCTGCGCGCCCTGACCGCCGCCGACTCGTTTGTGGCCGGCCTTCCGGAGGAGGCCGCCGACGTGGTGGAGGCGTTGGCAGCGGTGGCGCGGGTGGATGAGGCGACGGTCGCGGTGGGGCGGGAGAGGCGCCCGCGGCCGTGGTGCCGAAGAAGGCGGAGGGGGCTCGACGACCGCGGGTCAGCTGGCCCGTCTCGTGGGTCCGGGCGAACGCAACGAGCACGCGGGGCCGCCATCGTACGGACGGTCTGCCCGGACCGGAGGTCCGGGCAGACCGTCACCTGTTCGACAGCGGTTCCGCCTCAGCAGCCGCCGCAGTTGTAGAACGTCACGTCCCAGTGATTGCCCTCATCGGCGTAGATGTTGCCGGCGCCGGACTTCCACTGCGGGGCGCCGTCACCGCGCACCCCGATATAGGTGAACGTGTTCTTGATGTAGCTCCCGACGCACGTGTACTTGCTGAAGTCGAGCTTGTAGCCGTTCCAGTGTGAGTACGTGCCGCCGGCGTGCCCGGTCTCGGTGCCACCGGTGATGTTCAGGGCGCAGCCGCTGGCGCTCTTGAGGGTCTGGGCGCCCTGCGCACTGGCGAGGTTGAGCTGCTCGAAGGACGTACAGGTCGGGTTGTTGCGGTCAGAGCAGCCGCCGGACGAGGACCAGGTAATCCCGGAGCTGCGGAACATCGAGGTCGCGGTGGAGTGGCTGATCTTGGTGGCCGCGTGGGCGTCGGTCGCGCCGCCGATGACGCCCACGCCGGGGGCGAAGAGCGCGCCGAGAGCGAGTGCGAGGGCGGTGACCACCACCCGAAGGGCGTTTCCTCGGGGGCTGCCGGCGGCCGTGGCACCGGCCTGGGGACGGAGGAGCGACTGCGGAGGCTTCATGTGCTTCTCTCCTGGTGCGGATTTCGGCGGATGGGTGCGGAGGTGCGGGGAGTCGACCGCGGGGTCTACCCGCGTCGACTCCTTGGCGCGGAAAGCCCCGGGCGCGGCCCGGGGGGAGATCACACGGCGGAGTGGAAGGCCGGCAGGTAGCCGCCGGAGTGGCCCGTGGCCGTGGGGTGGTAGCTGTTGGAGACGGGCACCGAGACGCTGTGGAGCCAGGCGGCGCTCGAGCAGATCTCATGGCCGGTGAACTCGTCCACGACGCTGGAGTAGGCGAACCCCGCGTTGGCGGCCTGTTTGGCGAGCATGCCGTTGAGGGCGTCGCTGCCCCGGTTGATCGCCGCGCGCTCGGTTTCGCTCAGCCCGGCGATGCAGCTGCCGTTCAACTGGTAGAAGCGCGGGTAGCCGAGTACGACGACACGAGCCTGCGGGGCCTTGGTGCGGATGGCGCCGTAGAGGGAGGAAAGGCTTCCGGGCAGAGTGTTGTTGACCTGGGCGATGGCATTGTCGACCGCGCTGACGCAGGTCGCCTCGCTCTGCAGCACACAGGTCTGCATGACGTTCGCGAATCCGACGTCGTTCCCCCCGGCCGTGACGCTGACCAGGGTGGTGGTGCTGGCGAGGGGGGCCAGCTGACTGCTCTTGACCGTTCCGGTTGTCGCGCCGGAACAGGCGGTGAAGGAGAACGAGGCCGGGGCGTTGGCCGCCGCCCACAGGGACGGGTACGCCTTGCTGCTGCGCTGACAGCTGCCACTGTCGGACAGGTAGCTGCCCGCGCCCACACCGGAGGAGTAGGAGTCGCCGAGAGCGACGTACCGCTCCCCGGCTTCCGCGGCGGCGGACGCGGGCTGGGCAAGGCCGATGCTTGCGGTTGCGAGGGCCAGCAGGACTGGTAGAGCCCGTCTTAGCGTGCGCATGACAAAAAACTCCCTGAAGTGTTGTGGGGAACAGGAGTTGTTGAAGCGTCATACTTGTAGCAGTGACCGACGCCTGCGCGATAGGCGCGGGACGCGGCCGGTTTCCGAGCGCTCCACAGGGCGACGATGCCCCACCCTCCTGCGCGTGCCGCCCCGCCTCCCGCAGCGCCCGCCGGAGCGCCTACCTGCTGGAAGTGGGCGACCCGCAGCGCACCGCAGTAGCGGGATCCCGGACTGTCTCGCACCGTGTCCTCGATCAGGGCGCAGGGCGGGTGCGCACGCGGATGCCCCGGCACTCCTGCGGCGGACACGGGTGCTGCTCCAGACCCGGCGCGGCGTCCTGGTCCAGGGCGCGTTCCCCGATCTCGTCGCGGCGGCCGAGGCGCAGCTCCCCGCCGGCCTGGTCCTCGATGGCGAACTGCTCGTGTGGGACAGCGAAGCTGGCGCCCTGTCCTTCGAGGGGTTGCAGCGCCGGGCCGCCGCCCGCGCCCGCAGCGCTCCCGCGCTGGCCGCGAAAATGCCGGCCCATTTCGTGGCGTTCGACGTCTTGCAGATCGACGGCCGCGAGCTGCTCCACTTGCCCTACGTGGAGCGCCGCGCCCGCCTGGAAGCCCTGTCCGCCGACCACGCCCTAACGGCCCCATGGACCCTGGCTGGAGTCGTGGACCGAGGTGTCCGGCGTCGAAGGCCTTTTGCAGCCAGGGTTTGGTATTGACCGATTGACCACTACGTTGCCGGTCTGCAGCTCTACCTGTCACGAACGCCTCCGTCGCAGAGCCCTGCGCAGGTCACGCCGAATCCTGTAGCAACGCCTGCGCTCGATCTCTACAGTCACCGCATGGCCACCGAGGACGAGAACCCACGTCACCCCGAAGCAACTGCGCACCGGCAACATCGTCGCAGCAGATCGATCTTGGTTCTTCACCCTGTACTTCGACGCCACCGGGACCGAGCTCCTGGCGTGCAGCGGCGTCAAGAACGAGCGTCCCTCACGGAGGGACGGTCGGAAGCTCCAGCTGTAGAGGCCGCCACCCATATTCACCGCAGACGCTGCGAGGCGGTCAACGCCTTGCAGGACTGCCAGCAGGTCATCGTCGGTCATGTCGTCTCCGTCCTCGGATCGGAGGCGCGTGGTCCAGCGGCCTGCGAGTTCTTTGAGTTCGGCGGAGCTCGCGCTGGCCAGTGCTCGGGTCAGTCGCTTCGGTAGAGCGAACACCTCAACGCCGTCGTTCAAGGGGGCGGTGACCCACTTCGGCCACGCCCACCCTAGGAGCTGCTCGACCGGTGGGGCCTCGGCCGAAGGCTTCTGGAAGTACATGTCCCATTCGGCGATGGCGCTGTCTGGCTCGATGAAATGGCAGGTCACGGACTCAAAGGTGTCACCAGGTCCCCGCAGGCCTGTCGCAGCAGCGTTCTCGTCGTCGGCGGCGAGGAAGAACACTATGTCGTAGGCCATCTGAGCATGATGCAGCCTGTCGAGCTGACGCGGATGGCGGAGATCGAGGTCAGGTGACACCTGTCTGGAGCAGACACATGCGGCTGAGACCCCGCTCTAGACTGCACGGCTTCTGTCAGTGGTCTCTGTCAGGATGCCCCGGTCAACATCGTGATCAGGAGAGACCATGGGCACTTGGGACGTCGGCCCTTCGACAACGACACCGCGGCGGACTTTGGTGGTGACCTTGATGAGGTAGCTGCAGGCGAACGTGAGGGCATCGTCCGCAGTGCGCTCACACGCGTGATCGACACCGCGGCTTACCTCGAAGCACCTGAGTCCGAGATAGCCGTAGCAGCGGCCGCGCTCGTCGCGGCGCAGTGCCCCGGGGGTGAGCCGGCCGATCCAATCTATGGGCCGGAAGAGCCCCTCCCGGATCTCGCTGGCCTGCGCGATCTCGCCCTTCAGGCCCTCGACCGCATCATGACCGAACCGTCGGAACTGATGGACCTATGGGACGAGTCGGACGGCGGGCCCTGGCGCGCGAACATCCGCCGCCTGCAGAACGTGCTACTGCCACAGTCATCGGGCGAACAACACAGCCTGATCTGACCCACCCCGACCCGCACCCGTCCTACCCGGAAGGTCACTATGAGCTGGGACGTCCTTCTCATGCGTCTACCCGCCGACGTCACCTCTGTGCACGAGATCCCCGCTGACTACACCCCGGAGCCGCTCGGCCGGCGCGACGACGTACGCGCAGCTGTCACTCAGGCTTGCCCCGAAGCTGACCTCTCGGACCCAGCCTGGGGCGAGCTTTCCGGCCCGACTTGGTCCGTCGAACTCAACATCGGGTCGGAAGATCCGGTGGACTCGATCATGCTCCACATCCGGGGCTCCGGCGGCGGCGTGCTCACGAACGTCTTCCGTCTTGCCGAGGCTCTGCGGTGCAAAGTGCTCGACTGTGCGAATGGGGACCTGATATCCCCGGGGCATGCGTCAGGCTGGCAGGAATTCCAGGAGTACCGGGATCGAGCGCTCGGACCCTCTCAGTGATACCCCCTGGTCGCAGCCGGCCCATGCACCCGCGGTGAGCTTCGATGACCGAAGGAAGCAGCTGTCCACCAACAGAGGTATGAGGCATGAACGAGTGGGCCGTCGTGTTCAATGAGGTCGCCCAGGAGCTGCGGCCGATATCAGAGGGCATCGAGTGGTTCGAGGGACTTGCCTCGGAGGACCAGTTCGCCGCGCTGCGGTTCTTGTCCCATTGCTGCGTCCAAGCTCGCGCCACCATCGGCGACGCACCGGAAAGCATCCGCCGTTCCGGACTCCGCCCCCCATACGCCCGCCGTCCTCATCACACGTGGGCGGATCAACGAACAGCTGGGAAAGATCGCCAGCCTCGCGCTCCTCGATGAACGCCGGAAGGCATTCCGACTCTTGCTCTCGGTACTCGCGGTCGCCGACGGTCGGCGCCGCAAGCTCCACTGCTCCGACGGGTGCGGTCACGAGTGGCGCCAGCTGGGGCCGAAAAGAACGCGCACTGTTTAAGAGGTCACCGAAGTCAGCGTTTGCAGCCACGTGGCATACCAATCACTGAAGTCCGGTCCAGGACTCAGGGCGTAGCCGCAGCCAAGGTCGTCGGTCCAGACCTGACCTCGGGTGGAACCGGTGACTACCAAGCGGAAGAACGATCCGCAGCCGATCTCGGCGATGACGAGGGATCCCGTGAACCAGCAGGGGGAGAAGTCCTCCTCGCCCGGGGCATGCTCTGCGCAGACTGAGCGATCGTCCGACGGCTCGAACCTGCCCGTGTGCGGGAAGGGGACGGCGAGGAGATCCGCCCAGTCAGCCCCCAGGTCGCCTTGCGCGTCTTCCCAGGGCTTACTCCCGAACCTGTACAGCCCGTAGTTTGGTCCGGCGCCCCCGCTACCAACGGTTGTGATGAAGCTGCGGTAGGAGGGCGGCAGTTCAAAGCCGTGGGTCTGTTCGAACTGCGCGACGACGGCTTCTGCGACTGGCGGATCCAGCACGTAGCGGTGTCGTCGTGCCCCATGCATTCGGCTTCCAGGGTCAGCCTCAGCAATCATCTGGAGCCGCCCACATACCTGTTCCGCATCCCACATGGCTTCGAGCATCGCAGGCCAAGAGTCAGCGAGCTACTCGCTGGGGCCCCCAGCCTCACTGCTGCTGGCCGGTGCGGGAGTCAGCTCAAGGCCTTCGGCGTCGCCTCATAAGTGAGTCACACCGCCACAACCCGGCTCTGAACCCTGCACGACTGGCTTCACGACGGGCTCCGCGGCCACGTCACCTTCCCAGCGCGTCCGATAAGCGAGCAGATACGCCTTTCGTTCGGTCAAATACTGCCCGGCAAAAGAACGTTGCCCGGCTGAAATCCAACCGCCTGCAATGTTTGCGTTCAGCTCTGTGTCCCCCGGGGATGTCGTGGGCGACCGACGATATCCGCAGGTGCACAAGGCGCCGCACCGGGGCCGGCCTCGGTGGCTCATTCACAAGCGGACGCGACAGGGGGTCCGTCTTCGGAGCTCGCCGGACCTGCACACCAAGGACCGTTACTGTCACCAGGATGACCTCGATACCTTCCGACGTCTTGTCTCGCGCTCTTGAAGCCCCAGCGGAGCCGCCCCTGAGGCTGCTGCCGCCCGTAGTGGCGGAACTGCTGCGCTCCCTTCAGGCCCCACCCCGTTTGGCGGCGCACCTGCGCGCGGTCCACGACGTCGCGGTCGAACTGACCGACTGGGTGACAGACCGCTACCCGGGCCTGGCAGTGAACCGCGACGCCGTCCTCTTCGGTGCGGCAACCCATGATGTGGGCAAGTCCTTGCACCCCGAGGAACTCTCCGGGCCCGGATCAGCTCACGAGGCCGCCGGCCGGGATCTCCTTCTGGAGCACGGCTTCCCGCCCGGCCTGGCCAGGTTCGCCGCCACTCATGCCAGCTGGGACGACCCCAACGTGACGATCGAGGATCTCCTTGTCAGCACGGCCGACAAGGTCTGGAAGGACAAACGCGTCCCCGACCTGGAGGACAGACTCGTACAGGCGCTGGCCGCGGCGACAGGGCGCGAGCCCTGGGAGGAGTACCTCGCACTCGATGATCTCCTCACCCGTCTTGGAGCGGACGCTTCCCATCGGCTGACGTTTCAGGCGGCCTTCCCCATCGACCAGTGACCCGTCCACCCCGGCTCTTCCGACTCCTGTCCTCCATCCGCTGGGAGCTTCCCCCAGGCCGGCGCCACCCCGCAAGGCCCAGAGGACATGGCCCACGCAGCCTGGGCCACGACGGTGTAGCAGCGGCGATCACGCAGCAGGGCCCAGAGGACGCCCACGCGCCGTCGGGCACGACACCTGCTCGCCTCGGAGTTGACCGCGGCCCAGTGGCTACCGAGGCCGGTGAAGGCGGTGGCGGGGGCCGCCCGCGGTGCACCCGTGCGCGCCGGCTGAAACCCTTGTCGTGCCTTCTCGCGTCAGGTAGAGGTGTTGAGGATGTGGCGGATGATGGCCGAGGCTTCGTCCGGGTGGTGGTCGAGCCAGTCGGTGAGGTGCTCGCGTACAACTTCTTGCACGTAGGCGCCTGCCTCGGGATTGCTGAGTTTGGTTCGGGTGGAGCCCTCGACGAGGGGATGGGCGAGTTTCACGGAGATGACCGCGGTCAGTCCGGTGTAGATGGCTTCGGCGGTGATGTCTTCGTCGTCTTCGGTGATCTGTCGCTGACGCTGGGCGTAGTCGTTGACAATGTCTGTGAGTGCGGTGCGGAAGCCCTCTTCGTGGGTGCCGCCCTCATGGGTGCGGGTGCTGTTCGCGAAGGAGTGGAACCCTCCCGTGGACCACGTGTTCCACTGCATGGCGACCTGAACGAAGATCGTCTTGTCCTCGTTTTCCGACTCGAAGGCGATGGCAGGGGAGTGGACGAGACTCGGAGGGTAGGGGTTGAGGTGGGCGACGTAGGCCCGTAGACCGTCTATGTGGTGGTAGCGGACCGGCCGCTGCGGACGCTCGTCGGTGAGCGTGATGGCCAGGCCCTGGTTGAGGAAGGCCAGTTCCCGGAGGCGTTGCGACAGCGTGGCGAACGAGTACAGGGTGGACTCGAAGATGTCGCCGTCGGGCAGGAACACAAGCGTGGTGCCGTGTCCGCTGCTCTCCTCGTGCCTCGTCAGGGCAGTGATCGGAACGCCCTTCTCGTACTCCTGGGTCCAACGGTGGCCGTCTCGGTGGATCTCGACCGTGAGACGGCTCGACAGCGCGTTGACCACGGACAGGCCCACGCCATGGATGCCGCCGGACACCCAGTAGCCGGTGCGAGGCTTGGGACCGAAGGACAGCTCCGTCAGTTCGCGTTCGACGGCCGGCTTACCGGCGGGCTCCTCCACCTCGACGGACAGGCCCCGCCCGTTGTCCGCGACGCGAATGCTGCCGTCGGCGGTGATGGTGACGTCGATGGAGTCGGCGTGGCCGGCCAGGTGCTCGTCGACGGCGTACGAGATGACTTCGTAGACCAGTTGGTGCAGGCCGCGCTCACCGATGGAGCCGATGTACATGCCGGGGCGTCTGCGTATCGCCTCACGGCCCTCGAGTACCTGGATGTGACTGGCGTCGTACTGGCTCACGTTCGCGGGCTGAATGGGGTTTCCGGACTGGGCCATCAAGCGCTCTCCTGCGTCGTCCAGTGCATGTTTGTGAGTGGGTGTCACCGAAGGGGCCGACGCGGCTTCCACGCCGTCGGCCAGGCATGCACATCCTAGGCAACTGAAGATAAATCAGCAGTTCAGGCCCTATGCGAGGAGGTCCTAGGCGGCTGCGTCAGCGGCTTTGGCGAACCCGCGGCCCTGGGGGTTCGCCGCTGGGAGCGGAGCTGCACGAAGGCCCCGCCACAGGCGCGGGAGAGGCATTCCTGGCCGGTCCCGAAGGGCCCTTTCCAGCGCAGTTTCCGACCGGACTCGACCCGTAGTCCGGCCGGCGCCCGCGAAGACGAGGATGCTCGGCGTAATCGGGAGGCGAGATCGGCGACGGATGGGGAACACTTCGCCAGGTGATCGTGATGCAGCCCGTCCTGGAGATGAACACCCCTGATGGCTTCGACCTCTGGCCTGTCGCCGAGACCGAACAGTTCAGTTTCCTGCCGCTCAGCGGTGGGCTCTCACCCGCCGAGATCGGGACGGCGCTCATGCGTATCGCCGCGTGCAACGACGTGGACCCAGCAGACGATGACGACCTCCCACCTCGGCCGACCGAGCCCCTCAGCGGCTTCCTCCACGGACTACTGAACCTCGACAGCCTGTACGCGGCGGGCGGCCTGCGCGTCACGGACACCACCACGGGCAACGCCTTCTCGCCCGGCTGCTGTGACGGACTGGAGGACTGGCACGACTGGTACCAGCTCGTCGACGGCAGCGGCGTAATCGGGTACGGCCACGATCCCGAGCCGTCGCTGGGCGAGCGCCTCGGGGATACCATCCGCCTCACCGTCGACAGCGACCGGAACGACAGTCCCGTGATCGAGCTGTCAGTCACCGAGCTCCGCGATCTCCTCGCCAGCGCCGAGCGCGACCTGACCGAGTTCCTCGCCCTAGCAACGGACTGGATTCCCGCGCACCTACCTGACCACGCCGCTCCTTTGACCGCCGCCCTTGCCCGCGTTCTCGCCCTTAGCCAGCGCGTACCGGAGCCCGAAGCACCAAGCACTAGTCCGCCGGGCCGCGCCGGCTTTGCTCCACCCCGTAGGGCGGAGCCGTCAGATCTACACTGAGCTGCGAGAACGCTACGGGGGAGCAGGGGCATGGGCGTGGGTGCGGATGCGGGTACGAGCAATGCGGTAGATGGGGATTCCGCCGTGCTTTCCGCCGTCCGGGCTGGGGACACGGACTTGGTGAGGATCCTTCTCCATGAGAACAGCGACTCCGACTACGTGGACGCCGCGTTCTGCCTGGCGGTCCGGATGCACGCCGGGCACATCGCCCAACTGCTGCTCCAGTACGGTGCGGATTCGGGCCAGAGCGGCCCCGAGGATCTGATCCCTTTGAGTGAGGCGGTCGACTCGGGTTCGCCCGCCCTGTTCGAGGCGCTCCTGGACCACGAGATTCGCGGCAGGTATCCCGAATCTGAACTCCTGGAGGCGCGGAACCTCGCGCGCCGCTGGCACGAGACGGGGGTCGAGGCGGAACTGCGACGCCGTACTGGTTCCCGGGATGCTGTCGTCCGTGCGTCGGTTCAAGACGACGAGTACAACCGCGTCGATGAGTTCACCCTTGGTGGCATGACCGTGCAGGACGGCCATGGGGCGATCCTCACGTACGTTGAGGAACTGCTCGGGGTCCGCACCTCGTTTGAGGAGCTGATGGACCGCGCCATGGCCCACGCCGACCAGGAGAACCACGCGACGTGGAGCAGTGTCACCATCCTGCTGGGCGGCCGGCGTGACCAGGCGACCTGGACGGCTGCCGCAGCGCTGCGCACGAACCCGGACCCATCCCGCCGATTGTTCGGTGCCGAGGTGCTCCGGCTGACTCATCTGTTCGACGACAGCGACGAGGACGCGTTCGCTGGTCCCGCTCTGGACACGTTCACCGACTGGTCGGCCGAGGAGACGGACCTCGCCGTGCTCACCGAGGTGCTGGTCGCTCTTGGAGAACACATCGACCTCCGCGCGGAGGCGGCCCTTCTGCCCCACGCTGGCCATCTCGATGCCCGAGTACGGCGTGCGGTGGCGCAGGGGTTCAGCGATTGGTCCTCGCCGCCGGCCTTTTCCGGCGACGCCCGCACGGCGTTGCTGCGGCTGATGACCGATCCAGTCGCGGTGGTACGGAAGACCGCATGCCGTGTGGTTGCCGAGGGCAGGGACCACGATCCCGTCTTCGCGGACGCCATGGCTGCTGTGCTGGACGACCCCAGCCGTTTGGTGCAGCTGGCCGCCGTCTACGGGCTCGCCCTCCACGACGACGAACGGTGCGTGGAAGCGGCACGCCTTCTCGGCCCGCCGCAGCGCGGTTCCCTGGAAGAAGAGGGCTATCTCGACGCGGTGTGGCGTTACGAATGGCGCCGCGACGGCCGCTGGACGTCCTAGCCTGTGCCTGTCAGCTGCTCCGGAGCTGGGAGTACCGCACGGTTCGAATGACGCTTCCCGCCAGCTGGCGGCTACGGCTGGACGACCGAGCGGCGCCGCAAGTATGCCAACGACATGACCAGCGACGTCACCCTCGTCGGTGTCACTGCCCGCTCCAACAGGCAGAAGAGCGACCAGGACCCGGCCACGTGGATGCCAGCCCCGCAGGTGCACTGCCGGTACATCGGCGAGTGGGTGGCCACCAAGCATCGGTGGGCGCTGGCCGTGGACCAGGCCGAGCGCGAGGCCCTGCTGCGGTACGCGGCCAGCTGCCCGAACGCGAACCTGTCCTTCGAGCGGGCAAGCTGACGGCCAGGACCCCCTCCCGACGTCGTGAAATTCGGCGGCGTCGGGGGTTGCGGGTCTATCGGTCTTGGTCGGGATTGTTGAGCGGCTAGCCAAGCGAAAGAGTGGAGAAGCAATGGCTGACGGGCCCGGTGACCGGGGCGGCAACCAGTGCCGAACTTCGCCGTCGAGGCCACCAGAGCCGCGGGAACTGCCGGAGTGGCGTAACCGGATCCGGCACGGGTGACGTACACAGGCCGCGGGGAGGAGTGCGTGCGCGCGGCACGACTGCGGCGGCATCGCCCCGGTGCCGTGGTGCCCGGAGCACGGGGGCATTACGCCCCGGATGGAGTGGCACCCCGGAGGCGGCATTCGGTGCACTGCCCTGGCGCGGGCGCGCGCCGTACAAGAAGCCTCGGCGGCTTGAGACCGGTTCACCTGGACGCGGCGACGGCCACCAGTCTGTTCGACATCGACACCGCCGGCGACCGCGTGGTGCTGCAGTACCCGGCCAACTCCGGCACCCTCGCACCCACCGGTAGCCTCGGCGTCGACGCCGGCCCCAGCGCGGGCTTCGACATCTACTTCTCGCCCAGGGACGGCTCCAACCAGGGCTTCGCCGCGCTCTCCACCGGCGGCTCCTACCGCTTCTAAAAGGTCAACCCGCTCACCGGGGCGGCCCGCGACGCCGGCGCTTTCCCCGCCGACCGGCAAGTCTTCGACGTCGCCCTGCCCCTGAACCAGAAGTATCCGCCTCACCGACCACCGCACCACCCTCCCCGCAATGTCCGGCCTGGGCTGTCCGGGTGACACCCGGATCGGTCGGCCTAGTCACAGGCCGGCGATCACGCAACGGCGGGCAGGGCTCCCAAGAACGTCCCCCGCCCCCTGAAAGAGAGACACCCCATGGCTGACATGTGGAGCTACAACCCCGCATCGCACTCCACGCCCGGCACCAGCCTGACCGGCTTCAAGGTCGAAGCCACCGACGGACACATCGGAAAGGTCGACGAGGACACCGAGGAAGTCGGCGCCGCCTACATCGTCGTCGACAGGAGATCCAGGTCAACCTCACCAAGGAGCAGATCAAGGACTCCCCCGAGTACGACAAGGACAAGCACCGCGGAGACGCCACCTACCGCGACCAGCTCGGCCAGTACTACGGCCACGGCCACATCTGATCCCAGCGCCGGGCTGCGGTTCCCCCGCGCGCACGGGAGCCGCAGCCCTGTGAGCTGACGGCGCGATCTCGGGCCGGGCTACCCTAGGGTCGGCCCAGCCAGCGGTACAACCGGGCCGCCGGACCTCGGGACACTGAGCGCGCACAACTAGCGGGTCTGCTGCACGAACCGGCCAGTCGCCTGTCCATCGGATGAGGACGGGACAGGTTGCGGGACAGATGGGGCCCCATGCATCTGCAGCCGGGATCCGTCCTATCCGAAGGTGAACGCGGACGCCTGAAGTCCTGGGGTGGGGCGGAGTTCGAGGCCGGCATGGCGAGCCGTGTCGTCGTCCAGGAGCTGCTGCGTGAGCTGCAGGTCTCTCCCCAGAGGTCGGCCCTCAGTACGCTTCCCGCGGCGTACGCGGGCGGGCAGCTGGTACGCAAAGCCTCCTCCACGGCGTTCGACAACTCGCTCCGCCCTGCAAAAGGGCTGGGCCCCCAGCGGCCGTCGTGGTGCTCGTGCTGGGAGGGATCATCGGAAGCTCCTGTCCGGACGCATGGTCGGCTACGCCGAACTCGATCAACATGCCGGGCAGGCCCTGATGGCGGGCTCCAGCCCAGTGACCGGTGGGATCCGGTGTAGGGCGCCCATGCCGGCACCAACCCTCAGGCCCCCGTGGCCTCAACCCAGTTACGCCAGCAGGTTCACGGCGTGCTGAAACAGACCGGGAAAACGGGCCGCAGCGGGGGTGATCAGGGGCGCCAGTCGGGGCTGGTTGCGGGTCCACAGGAGGGACTTCGTCAGGAGCCGGTAATTTCGGGACAGTCGGCGCCACGCGTCTTCGTAGGCTTGGGGGCGCCCTTCGCGCAGGCAGCGCACGAGTTCGGCGGCGGCCGTCAGGGCGAGGGCGAGTCCCTCGCCCGTCAGGGCGTCGACGTATCCGGCGGCGTCCCCCACGAACAGGACCCGCCCGGCCACCCGGGAGCGGGCCTGCTGGCGGAGCGGACCCGCGCCCCGGACCGGAGTCCGGCCCGCCGTACCGAGCTGGGACACCAACAGGGGGAATCGGGCCAGCTGGGCATCGTAGGGGAGCTGTTCGGACGTGAGGACGGCGACTCCGACCTGGTGCGGGTCCAGCGGCGTGACGTAGGCCTCGCAGTCCGCCGACCAGTGCACCTCCACCAGGTTGCTCCACGGCTCGACGGAGTAGTGGCGCCGCAATCCGTACCGCGGCGGCCGGCGCCCGGCTCTCGGCCGCTCGTCCAGGCCGAGCGCCCGCCGGGTCGGTGAGTGCAGTCCGTCCGCTGCCACGAGGAACCGGGCGGCCATCCCGTCCGCCGTGACGTGGTCGACGTACTGGCTCACGTGACGAACCCGGCGGGGGAGGATCGGGATGCCGAGCTGGACGGCCCGGTCGGTGAGTGCCTCGTGGAGCAGGGTACGGCGCGCGCCGAGGCCGTGACCCGTCCGGAAC
>NZ_JBHVYI010000125.1:0-19934 GCF_042880975.1 Streptomyces sp. NPDC058289 | reverse complement strand
TGCGTAGTCGTATAGCGGCGAACTGAGAGGGTGCTAGCGCGGTGGCGCTAGGCGGTGGTAACCGGTGTTGCGCCACTTTTGGCAGGCGAATGTCCGCAGGCGAATGTCCGCGGACGGGTGTCCGCGGGCGGGTGTCCGCGGGCGGGTGTCCGCGGGCGGGTGTCCGCGGGCGGGGCGGCGGTCCCGGGTCAGGCTCCGCGCAGCGCCTCGACCCGGTTCTCGATCGCGGTGATCAGTGCCTCGACCCTGGCCTCGAAGATCTGCTCGTCCGTGACCTCGGCCAGCTGGGCGCCGAGCCGGGTGATGTTGGGGAAGCCCGCGGGGTCGACCAAGCGGTACTCGCGGTTCCAGGAGGACTCGTCGGCTGCCCGGACGTCCGCGTCGAACAGCAGGTAGGCGGCGCGCTGGCCGACGTAGGCCAGGAGGGAGTCGCCGACCATCCGGTAGTGGACGGCCGCCTCCGCCCCTTCGAGGCCGGCCTCCGTCACCGCGCCGAGGATCAGCTCCACGACGCGGAACTCGTTGGGCCTGCGGGTGGTCCGGCTGGCCATGGTCGAGCCGACCACCGGGTACCTGAGTGCGACTTCGAGGGAACCTTCGGCGAGTGCGCGCAGCCGGTCCTTCCAGTCGAGCCCTTCGGGGATGCGGTCGAGCACCTCGGCGAGCGTGCGGTCGGCGACCGACAGCAACAGCTCGTCCTTGTCGCGGAAGTGCCGGTAGATCGCGGTCGGGTCGGCGCCGAGCTCCTCGCCGAGACGTCGCACGGTGAAGGCGTCCTCGCTGCCGCGAGCCGCGATGCGCAGGCTCGCTTCGATGATCGCGTCGGGTGTGAGCTGGCTGCCCGCGCGCTTGGACCGGGCGGGTGTGTCGGATGACTTCGGCATGGTGGGGCCAGTGTAACGATGTGGAACAGAGCGAGCGCAACACCGTTGACAACATTGTTGCGCTCCCGTTCACTCCTCCTCAACGAACCAGCCGTGCGGGGCTCACCCGCCGAGCCGAAGGATGCGTCGATGGGCAAGACCAGGCAGCGTGCCGACATCGTCTTCGTAGGGGGACGGGTCTTCACCGGCACCTCACCCACCCCGATCGACGCCGCCGTCGCCGTCGGAGGCGGCCGGATCATCGCCGTGGCCGACGCGGCCACCGTCCGCTCGCTCGCGGACGCAGACACCGAGGTCGTCGACCTCGCGGGAGGACTGCTCGTCCCCGGATTCCAGGACGCCCACGTGCACCCCGCGGTGGCCGGCGTCCAGATGCTCGGCTGCGACCTGAGCGAGGAACGCACCATCGACGGCTACCTCGCCGTCGTCGCGGAATTCGCCGCGGCCCACCCCGACGCGGTCTGGATCCGCGGCGGCGGCTGGTCGATGGACGTCTTCCCCGGCGGTACGCCGACCCGCGCCATGCTCGACGCGGTGGTCCCGGACCGGCCCGTCCTGCTCACCAACCGGGACGGCCACGGCGCCTGGGTCAACACCAGGGCGCTCGAGGCGGCGGGCGTCGACCGCACCACCCCCGACCCGGCCGACGGCCGGATCGAGCGGGAGGAGGACGGAAGCCCGGCCGGCACCCTCCAGGAGGGCGCCGTGGAGCTGGTGGCCCACCACGTGCCCATCGCGAGCCCGGACGAGGCGCTCGCCGGCCTGCTCGCCGCACAGGAGCACCTCTTCTCCCTCGGCGTCACCAGCTGGCAGGACGCCATGATCGGTGCCTTCCCCGGCAACCCCGACAACTACGGCGTCTACCTGCGCGCCGCCCGCGAGGGCTCCCTGCGCGCCCGCGTCGTCGGCGCCCTGTGGTGGGACCGCGAACGCGGCCTGGAGCAGATACCCGACCTAGAGGAGCGCCGCCGCACCGGACAGGTCGGCCGCTTCAACGCCACCAGCGTGAAGATGATGCAGGACGGCATCGCCGAGAACTTCACCGCCGGCATGCTCGAGCCCTACCTCGACGGGTGCGGCTGCGCCACCAACAACTCCGGGCTCAGCTTCATCGACCCGAAGGTGCTCACCGAAGCGGTGTCCCGCCTCGACCGCGCGGGCTTCCAGATCCACTTCCACGCGCTCGGCGACCGGGCCGTGCGCGAGGTGCTCGACGCCCTCGCCGAGGCCCGCGGGGCCAACGGGGCCAACGACAACCGCCACCACCTCGCACACCTCCAGGTCGTCCACCCGGACGACATCGCCCGCTTCGCGAGCCTGGACGCGGCCGCCAACATCCAGGCGCTGTGGGCCGCCCACGAACCGCAGATGGACGAGCTCACGATCCCCTTCCTCGGCCCGGAACGGGCCCGCCTCCAGTACCCGTTCGGCGACCTCCAGCGCGCCGGGGCCCGACTGGTCGCGGGCAGCGACTGGTCGGTCAGCAGCCCCAACCCGCTGTGGGGCATCCACGTCGCCGTCAACCGCTCCGTCCCCGACGAGGCCCCCAACGCGACCGGGACCTTCGAACCGGCGCCTCCGTTCTTCCCCGAGCAGGCGCTCACCCTCTCCCAGGCGCTCACCGCCTACACCGCCGGCAGTGCATGGGTGAACCACCTCGACGAGGTCACCGGCACCGTCGAGGAGGGCAAGTACGCGGACCTCGTCGTCCTCGACCGGGACCCCTTCGCGCACCCCCCGCTGGAGATCGCCGACACCCGCGTGCTGCGCACGTACATCGACGGCGAACTGGTCTTCGCCGCGACCGACTGAGCGACCGCCGCCCGCACCGTCACCCCGCACAGCCACCGGCCGGGCCGCCACCGGCCGAGCGTCACCCACCCCACCGAGCTCATCCCTCAGGGAGTCAGACGATGTCATCCACCCGATCGGGATCCCCGCTGCGCCACGGCCGCCGCACACCCAGCCGCAGCCGCGTGCGCCACGCCGCGGCCGCCGCCCTCGCCTCGGCCGCCCTGCTCGTCACGAGCGCCTGCAGCGGCGCCGCCGCCGACAAGGACGCGGACCGGGCCACCTCGTACAAGATCACGGACAAGACGCCCGCCGCCGCCGGGAACGTGGACTCCTTCACCTGGTCCGTCTACGCGGAGCCGACCACCATCGACTACGCGTACTCCTTCGACTTCCCGCCCAACCAGATCCTCTCCAACGTCTGCGAGAGCCTGCTGCGCTGGAACCCCGACCTGACGACCTCCCCGGGGCTCGCGTCCTCGTACACCAACCCCACGCCCACCACCTGGGTCTACCAGATCCGCCCCGGCGTGCACTTCCACGACGGGACGGCGCTCACCGCCGACGACGTCGTCGCCTCCCTGAGCCGCAACCTCGACCCCGAGACCGCCAGCGTCTGGGCGAACCAGTACAAGAACGTCAAGTCCATCGACAAGACCGGCCCGATGGAAGTCACCGTCACCCTGGCCAAGCCGGACTCCACCTTCAACAAGTACCTGGCCGCCGGACCCGGCACCGTGGAATCCGCCGCCACCCTGGCCAAGTCCGGCAAGGACTACGGCAATCCGCAGACCGGCGTGAACTGCACCGGCCCCTTCTCCTTCGGATCCTGGACCTCCGGCCAGTCCCTCACCCTCAAGCGGTTCGACGGGTACTGGAACCAGGAGCTGAAGGCCAAGTCCGGCGAGGTGAAGTTCGTCTTCCTCGCCGATGCCACCACCCGCGTCAACGCCTTCCAGAGCGGGGAGGTCGACGGCGGTTGGATGGTCCCGCCGAACGCCTACGCCCAACTGGGCTCCACCGAGGCCGGAAAGCTCTACTTCGGCCGCAACACCACCGTCGCCGACGAGGTCGTCGCCAACCTCAAGGGCCCCCTGGGCGACCCGAAGGTCCGCCAGGCCCTCCTCATGGCCATCGACCGCAAGGGCATCGTCAAGGCCGGCGCCGGCGGGGTCGGCGAGGTCTCCGACTCGCTCGTCACCGACAACCTCTGGGCCGACGCACCCCCCGCGACCCGCGAAGCGCTCCTGAAGGACCTGCCGAAGTACCCGTACGACCCGGCCAAGGCCAAGGCGCTCGCCGCCGAGGCCGGAGTGAACGGCCAGAAGGTCGTGATCGCGACCAGCCCGCTGGACTCGCAGACCACGATCATCACCCAGGCCGTCGCCCAAGCCGCCACCGCCATCGGACTGAAGCCGCAGATCGACTCCCTCTCCGCGGAGAAGTACACGACCCTCTTCACCGACCCCGCGGCCCGCGAGGGCATCGACCTCTTCCTCACCTTCTGGTACACGTCCATCACCGACCCGCTGGACATGTTCGCCTCGCTGGAGACCGGAGCCTTCAGCAACTACGGCAACTGGTCCGACCCGGCCTTCGACGCCGCCGTCGAGAAGGCCGTCGGGGCCTACGACCCCGCAGACCACGCGGCCGCCAACGCCGAGGCGCAGAAGATCGCCTCGCGCGAACTGCCCTGGCTGCCCCTCTACACGCTGCCCGTCAGCGTCTTCATGGGCAAGAAGATCACCGGCGTCCAGCCGTCCATCGCCTACCTCTACTACCCGTGGGCGGCCGAGATCGGAGCCAAGGGATGACGGCCGCGGCGACGGCCGCGACAACCCGCGCCGTACGGGTGCTGCGCCGCCTGGCCGGCATGGCGGCGACCCTGCTCGTCACCTCCTTCCTCGTCTTCTCCTCCCTCTTCCTGGCCCCCGGCGACCCGGCGAGCTTCCTCATCAAGGGGCGCAGCCCCAGCCCGGAGGACCTCGCCGCGCTGCGCAGCCAGTACGGCTTCGACGAACCCTTCCTCGTCCGGTACTGGAACTGGCTCGAAGGGGTGCTCCACGGCGACTTCGGCCGCTCCTATCTCTTCCACCAGGACGTCTCCTCGGTCATCTGGTCGCGGCTGCCCTCCTCCATGCTGCTGATCGCCGTATCCGGCCTGATGATCGCCGTGTTCGGCATCGGCTCCGGCATCATCGGCGCGCTGCGCCGCGGTTCGCGCACCGACCGCTCCCTGATGCTGTTCGTCACGGTGGGCGCGGCCGCACCCGCCTTCGTCGCCGCCCTGCTGCTCAGGTCGGTGTTCGGAGTGCAACTGGGCTGGTTCCCCACCATCGGCAACGGCGAAGGCCTCATGGACCGGCTGCACCACGTGATCCTCCCGGCGGCGGCCCTGTCCGTCACCTTCACGGCCCTGGTCACCCGGGTGACCCGCTCGGCCATGCTCGACGAACTGGGCCGCGACCACGTGGAGGTCGCACTGAGCCGCGGAGCGCCACGGCGCACCGTCATCCGGCGGCACGTCCTGCGCAACGCCCTCGGACCGATCGTCACCGTCTCCGCCCTCCTGGTCTCCGGCATGCTGGTCAGCACCGCGATCGTCGAGACCGCCTTCGGAATGTCCGGCGTGGGCTCCCTGCTGGTGCAGTCCGTCGACCAGCTCGACTTCCAGGTCGTCCAGGCCATCGTGCTGCTCGTGGTGGCCGCGTTCGTCGTCGTCAACGCCCTCGTGGACCTGGTCCAGCCACTGATCGATCCGCGCACGGCCGCGGCGGGGAGCGCCCGATGACCACCCTTCCCGAAACGGGCGCCACGCCCCTCCCCTCCCGTACCCGGCGCGACCCGCTCGCCCGGCTGCGCCGCCTCGGCGGCAGCCGGCTGCAGCGGACCTGCCTGGCGCTCCTCGTCCTGTTCGTGCTCATCGCACTGCTCGGCCCCTGGATCGCCCCGTACGACCCCACCTTCGGACAGCTCGGCGACACCCTCCTGGGGCCGAGCGCCCAGCACTGGCTGGGCACCGACCAGGGCGGCCACGACACCCTCTCGGCGCTGCTGGTCGCCACCCGCACCAGCCTGGCCGGTCCGCTCGCGGTCGTCCTGTTCTCCACGATCCTCGGCGTCGCCGTCGGCCTGTTCACCGCCTGGCGCGGAGGCTGGATCGACACCGCCGTCGGACGGGTCCTCGACGTCCTGTTCGCCTTCCCCGCGCTGCTCCTCGCGATCCTCGCGGTGGCCCTGTTCGGCAAGGGGATGACGGCTCCGGTGATCGCCATGGCCATCGCCTACATGCCGTACACCGCACGCCTCGTACGGGGCCTGGCCGTCCGGGAGAAGTCCCGGCCCTACATCGCCGCCTACCAGGTGCAGGGCCACTCGCCCCTGTACGTCACCGTCCGCAGGCTGCTGCCCAACATCGCCCCGACGCTGCTCGCCCAGTCGACGGTGAACTTCGGCTACGCGCTGCTCGACCTCGCCGCCCTCTCCTTCCTCGGACTCGGCGTACAGCCGCCCACCCCCGACTGGGGAGCCATGATCAACCAGGGGCAGGCGGCCGTCCTGCAGGGCCGGCCGCTCTCCGCGATCGCGCCGGCCGTGGTGGTCGTCCTGGTCGTGGTCGCCTTCAACGTCGTCGGGGAAGACCTCGGCGACCGCCTCGCGGGGAGGGACTCCCGATGACACTGCTCGACTACGAAGCCCTGCGCGTCACCCTCCCCGCGATGGCACGCCCCCTCCTCGACGGCGTCAGCCTCACCGTCGCGGCGGGCGAGGTCGTCGCCCTGGTCGGCGAATCCGGCTCGGGCAAGTCCGTCACCGCCCGCGCCGCCCTCGGCCTGTTCCCGCAGGGCGCCGAGATCGGCGGCCGGGTCCGGGTGGAGGGGACCGACCTGGTCGGCGCCGCCCCCGCGAGCCTGCGCGAGGTGCGCACGAACAAGGCGGCGATGATCTACCAGGACCCCCGGGCCGCCATCAACCCGGTGCGCCGGGTGGGGGACTTCCTCACCGAACCGCTGCGCCTGGTGCACGGCTGGTCCAAGGCCCGGGCGAACGTCAGGGCCGCCGAACTGCTCGACGCTGTCGGCCTGCCCGACCCCGTCCGCCACCTGAACCAGTTCCCGCACGAGCTCTCCGGCGGCATGCTCCAGCGCGTCGTGATCGCCGCGGCCCTCACCGCCGAACCGGGGCTCCTGCTCTGCGACGAGCCGACCACCGCGCTCGACGTCAGCACCCAGGCCGAGATCCTGGCCGTCCTGGGCCGGCTCCAGCGCGAACGCGGCCTCGGACTCCTCCTCATCACCCACGACATCGAGCTCGCCGCCTCCGTCAGCGACCGGATCTACGTCATGTACGCGGGCCGGATCGTCGAAACGGCACCCGTGGCGGAACTCTTCGCCTCCCCGCGGCACCCCTACACCGCGGGCCTGCTCGGCTCCTCCCCGCCGCTCGAAGGCCCCCCGGCCCGCCTCACCTCCATCCCCGGCGCCCCCATGGGCCTGCTCGAGTCGGCCCCCGGCTGCGCCTTCGCACCCCGCTGCCGGTTCGCCGAACCGGGCCGCTGCGACCAGTCGCCGCCGGAACTCCTGCGACACGGCCCGGCCGAGGTCGCCTGCCACCGCGCCGCCGAACTCGCGCCCGAGCTCGCGCCCAAGGAGGACCGTTGAACACCCAGTCCGGCAAGGACACCGAGCCCGGCATGGACACCGCGCCCGGCAAGGACACCGAGTCGCGCAAGAACACCGCCCCGGAACTCCTCCGGGTGACCGGACTGCGCAAGACCTACCGGACCGGCGGGACGGAGGTCGTCGCCGTCGACGACCTGTCGTTCTCCGTGCGGGCCGGCGGGGCGCTCGGCATCGTGGGGGAATCCGGTTCGGGCAAGACCACCACGGCCCGGATGCTGATCGGCCTGGAACGCCCCGACGCGGGCGAGATCCTGGTCCAGGGCCGGCCGCTGGCGGCCTCCGTACGGGGGAGGCCGGCGCGGCTGGCCCGTGCCAAGGCGGTCCAGATCGTCTTCCAGGACCCCTACCTCTCCCTGGACGCGCGGCTGAGCATCGGTGAGACGGTCGACGGCGTGCTCAGGCTGCACGGGATGTCCGACCGTGCGGCCAGGGCCGCACGGGTACGGGAACTGCTGGCCCAGGTCGGCCTCGGCGACCGCGAGGCGGCCGCCCTGCCCCGCAGGCTCTCCGGCGGGCAGCGCCAGCGCGCCGCGATCGCCAGGGCGCTGGCCGTCGAACCCGCCGTCCTGGTGCTCGACGAAGCGGTGTCCGCCCTGGACGTGTCCGTACAGGCACAGGTGCTCAACCTGCTCTCCGACATCCGGCGCGACACCGGGATCGGACTGGTCTTCGTCAGCCACGACCTGGCCGTCGTCCGCTACGTCTGCGACGAGGCGCTCGTCATGTACCGCGGCCGCACGATGGAACACCGCCCGGTCGACGCGCTCCTCACCGACCCCCACCACCCCTACACCCGGCTGCTGCTGGCCTCCGTACCCCGTCCGGGCTGGGACCCCGACTCGATCAGCCGACGCCGCCGCGAGCTGGACCCCCTGACGACGGCCGCCGCGGGGCCGGCGGTCGGGGCGTGACGCCGGGGCGGGTTCGTGCGGGCCCGCCCCGGCCGGGAGGCGGAGGGGCCGCCGCCTCCCGGCAGCCGGGCGATCTTGGCCGGATCCGCCCTGGCGCCTCCGGAACGCATGGCGGAAGATCCCTCAGCGGGCGCCGCCCGTGGCTTACGATCGCCGCGGACGGTCCCGCCCGTGATCGCCGCTCGACCCGCACTCGTGGAGGTCCACCGTGTTCCGGACGGCCAGAGGAAACCGCAAGCGCCCCGGCAGCCTCCGAATCCGCACCGCCGCCGCGGCCGCGGCGGCGGGTGCGTTCCTCGTCGCGGGATGCTCCTCGGGCGACGACGGCCCGAGCGAGGCGGCCGGCGGAGTGCCCGTCGTGGAGAAGGGCAAACTGACGACCTGCACCCACCTGCCCTATCCGCCGTTCCAGTTCGAGAAGGACGGCAAGGTCGTCGGTTTCGACGTGGCCCTGGTCGACCTGGTGGCGAGCCGGCTCCAGGTCGAGCAGAAGATCCTCGACACCCCCTTCGAGAACTTCAAGACCGGTGCCTTCCTCAACTCCGGCGAGTGCGACCTCGCGGCCGCCGGTATGACGATCACCGACGAGCGCAAGAAGAACGTCGACTTCTCCGTCCCCTACTTCGACGCCACGCAGGCGCTCCTCGCCACCAAGAAGAGCGGCGTCACCTCGCTCGCCGACCTCAAGGCGAAGTCGAAGAAGCTGGGCGCGCAGGCCGAGACCACCGGCGAGAGCTACGCCAAGGCCCAGGGCTTCGACCCCGTCGCCTTCGAGAGCTCGGACGCGGTCATCAACGGCCTGCGCACCGGCCAGGTGGACGCGGTCGTCATCGACTACCCCGTGGTCCAGGGCTGGCTCAAGGACCCCAAGAACGCCGCCGAGTTCACCCTCGGACAGAACATCGAGACCGGCGAGCAGTACGGCTTCTCGGTGAAGAAGGGCAACACCGCCCTCGTGGCCGCGATCGACAAGGCGATCACCGACGCCAAGGCCGACGGCACCTACAAGAAGCTCTACGAGCAGTGGATCGGCCCGCTGCCCCAGACCACCCCGTGACCTCCCGGCTGACCCGGCGCCAGCGCCGCCGGGTCTCGCAGGGACTGCAGTACGCGCTCTTCGTCGCGGTGCTGGTGCTGATCGCCGTCTCCGCGGACTGGGGGAGGCTGCAGAACCAGTTCGCCCAGAAGGACCTGGCGCTGCGCCTCTTCCCGGAGATCATCACCACGGCCCTGCGCAACACGGTGATCTACACGACCTCCGGGTTCCTGCTCGGCCTGGTCCTCGGCCTGGTCATCGCCATGATGCGGCTGTCCTCCGTGGCCCCGTACCGGTGGGTCGCGAGCGTCTACATCGAGCTGTTCCGGGGGCTCCCGGCCCTGCTGATCTTCATCTTCGTGGGCGTGGCGGTGCCCCTGGCGTTCCCCGGGACGGAGATCCCGGGCGGCACGTACGGCAAGGTCGCGATCGGGCTGGGACTGGTGGCCGCCGCCTATATGGCGGAAACGATCAGGGCCGGCATCCAGGCGGTACCCAAGGGGCAGATGGAAGCCGCCCGCTCGCTGGGCTTCTCGCACGCCCGCGCCATGGTCTCGATCGTCATCCCGCAGGCCTTCCGCATCGTCATCCCGCCCCTCACCAACGAACTCGTCCTGCTGTTCAAGGACTCCTCGCTCGTGCTGTTCCTCGGTGTGACGCTGTCGGAGCGGGAACTGACGAAGTTCGGACGGGACCTCGCCAGCCAGACCGCCAACTCCACCCCGATCCTGGTCGCGGGCCTGTGCTACCTCCTGGTGACCGTGCCGCTGAGCTTCGTGGTGCGCCGCCTGGAGGCCCGCGCGGACAAGGCCGTGTGAGGAAGACATGCAACAGGAGGCCCCAGCGGTGGACACGACGGCCACGGACGGCCCGGAGATCGAGATCCGGGGACTGCACAAGTCCTTCGGCGCCAACCACGTCCTGCGCGGCATCGACCTCGAGATCGCCCGCGGCGAGGTGGTGTGCGTCATCGGGCCCTCCGGCTCGGGCAAATCGACGCTGCTGCGCTGTGTGAACCTGCTCGAAGAGCCCAGCGAGGGCCGGGTCTTCGTCGGCGGCACCGAACTCACCGACCCGGACGTCGACATCGACGCCGTACGCCGCCGCATCGGGATGGTCTTCCAGCAGTTCAACCTCTTCCCGCACGTGAGCGTGCGGGAGAACCTCAGCCTGCCCCAGCGCCGCGTCCTGGGCCGGGGCAAGGACGAGGCGGAGGCCGTGGCCCGGAAGAACCTCGCGCGCGTCGGCCTCTCCGACAAGTCCGAGGCGTACCCCGCCCAGTTGTCCGGCGGTCAGCAGCAGCGGGTGGCGATCGCCCGGGCCCTGTCGATGGGTCCGGAAGTGATGCTCTTCGACGAGCCGACCTCCGCGCTGGACCCCGAACTCGTCGGCGAAGTGCTGGCGGTGATGCGGGTCCTGGCGGGCGAGGGCATGACGATGATGGTCGTCACCCACGAGATGAGCTTCGCCCGCGAGGTCGCGGACCGGGTCGTGTTCATGGACGGCGGAGTGATCGTCGAGCAGGGCCCGGCGGCCCAGGTGGTCGGGGATCCCCTGGAGGAGCGGACCCGAGGCTTCCTCAACCGGATCCTGGACCCGGCGGCGGCCGAGGCACCCGGGGCCCGGGGCGAAGGGCCGCCACAGGGCGGGGACGCCTGAACACCCCGAGCAGCTGATCACCTCGAGCACCTGGTCACGCCCAGTACCTGAGCACGTCGAGCACCCGCCCGGGCCCACCTGCGCCGCCGCGTTGATCATGGGGCAGGATGGCACCCCGTTCCGGATGCGCACGCATGCGCGAACGCGGCCCCACGCACGACGAACTGACAGGTGACAAGGTGACCACACCCCTCATCCGGCGGCCCGCAGGGTCAGCCTCCGCTTCCCCGGCCCGGCAAGGGGCGGAGGGCGTCCGTTGAGCCGGGAACTCGTCCTGCACGACTGGCTGGTCGCCGGCATCGCGCTGGCCGCGGGCGGGCTCGCCGGGCTGCTCCTGCGCGCCCTCGTGCGGTGGCTCGCCAAGCACGCCCTCAGGACCCGGTGGAGCGGCGACGACATCATCGTCGACGCGCTGCGCACCCTCGCACCGGCGGCGGCCGTCATCGCGGGCGCCGCCGTGGCCGCCTCGACGCTGCCCCTCGGTCCGCGCGCCTCCGGGTGGGTGAACCACTCGCTGACCGCGCTGCTGATCCTCGTGGCCACGGTCGGTGCGGCCCGTGTCGTGGCCGGCCTCGTCCAGTCCGTGGCCCAGGCACGGACGGGAGTGGCCGGATCGGCCACCATATTCGTGAACATCACGCGCGTCCTGGTGCTCGCGATGGGTCTGCTCGTCGCCCTCGAAACCGTGGGCGTGTCCATCGCGCCCCTGCTCACCGCCCTCGGCGTGGGTGGTCTGGCGGTCGCCCTCGCGCTGCAGGACACCCTCGCCAACCTCTTCGCGGGCGTACACATCCTCGCCTCGAAGACGGTGCAGCCCGGTGACTACATCCGTCTCACGAGCGGTGAGGAGGGGTACGTCGTCGACATCAACTGGCGCAACACCGTGGTCCGCAACCTCTCGAACAACCTGGTGATCATCCCCAACGGGCGTCTCGCGCGCACGAACATGACCAACTTCACCCAGCCCGAGCAGCAGTTGTCGATCCTGGTCCAGGTGGGAGTGGGCTACGAGAGCGACCTGGAGCACGTCGAGCGGGTGACCCTCGAGGTGGTCGACGGGGTGATGGCGGACATCAACGGCGCGGTTCCCGACCACGAAGGAGCCGTGCGCTTCCACACCTTCGCGGACTCCAGGATCAACTTCACCGTGATCCTCGGCGTCGGCGAGTTCAGTGACCAGTACCGGATCAAGCACGAGTTCATCAAGCGGCTGCACAGCCGGTTCCGGGCGGAGGGCATTTCGATCCCCGCCCCCACGCGGACGGTCGCGCTCCAACGGGAGGACTCCCGGTCCGAGCCGCTCGCCGCGGCCCCGCCGGTGTCGCCCGTCCCCCACCAGCGCGAGGCGCCCGTGGGGGCCATGGCGGACGGTGCGCGGTAGCGGGGGACACCGGAGGAGGGCGGCGGGGAGGCGGGTCATAAGCTGACGGTCCGGGGCCCGCGCCCCGTCGTCTCCCGCACCGCGCCGCCGCCCATCGAAAGGACCTGTCATGAGTGAGAAGGCCCGCAAGCTCTTCGACGCGCTCGACCTGAA
This sequence comes from Streptomyces sp. NPDC058289, assembly GCF_042880975.1. Classification (NCBI taxonomy): domain Bacteria; kingdom Bacillati; phylum Actinomycetota; class Actinomycetes; order Kitasatosporales; family Streptomycetaceae; genus Streptomyces; species Streptomyces sp. NPDC058289. The sequence continues at coordinate 7,437 of NZ_JBHVYI010000125.1, read as the reverse complement.
CAGCGACGGGGTGCTGACCCGGGTCGAGGTGATCACGGCCCTGCGCAGCAAGGGCCCCACCCTCGCCGCCCACGGCGATCTGCCCTTCTGGGCCGTAGGTGACGTGGACACCTCCTCGGCCCTCTTCGACCGGGCGAACGCGGACGGCGACGGCGTGCTGACCTTCGAGGAGTTCGAGCGCGAGGTCGACCGCCGCTTCGGCTGGTAGCCGCGAGCGGGCCCCGGACCGGGGTCGGTCCAGGGCCCGGCTCAGTGCTCGGCTTCGCGTCTGCTCAGGCGCGGATCCCGTCGCAGGCGATCCGCAGGTGCCGCGGCCCGCGCAGCACCGCGTTCTGCCGGTAGGGCGGCGGATCCTCCAGCAGCCGCGGGTTCTCCAGCCGCCGGGCCAGTTCGCTCAGCGCGAGCTGCGCCTCCAGCCGTGCCAGGGGGGCGCCGAAGCAGCTGTGGATGCCGCTGCCCAGGCCCAGGTGCTGGATGTCCTTGCGGTACGGGTCGAAGCGGTCCGGGTTCTCGAAGCGGTTCGGGTCCCGGTTGCCGGAGGCCAGGATCAGCCACATGGAGGAACCCTTGGGGATGGTCACCCCGCCGACCTCGATGTCCACCAACGGCGTTCGCTGCGGCAGCAGTTGCACCGGAGGCTCGAACCGCAGCAGCTCCTCCACCAGAGGTACGGCCAGGCCGGGCTCCTTGCGCAACTGCGCCAGCACGTCCGGGTTGCGCAGCAGGGTCAGCATCCCGTTGGTGATCAGGTTGACCGTGGTCTCGTGGCCGGCGATCAGCAGCAGGGCCGCCGTGCTCAGCAGCTCCATCGTGGACAGCGACTCGTCCGGGCCGTGTCCCACGGCCAGTTGGGAGAGCATGTCCTCGCCGGGATCCTTACGGCGCTGTTCGATCAGCCCGGCCAGGTACATGCCCAGCTCCATGCGGGAGTCGTGGGTCTTGCGCTGCCGCTCGGCGGGATCGGCGTCCGGATCGGGGTCCAGGCTCGCGGCGAGGGTGTCGGCCCAGACGTGGAACTTGGGCTCGTCCTCGCGCGGTACACCGAGCAGCTGGCAGATCATCGTCACCGGGAACGGGTACGCGAACTGGTCGACCAGGTCGATGTTCTCCGTGTCCCCGAGGTTGTCGATGAGACCGGTGACGATGTCCTTCAGCCCGCCGCGCATCCCGTCGACGCGGTGCGGTGAGTGCGGCGGCCCGAAGGGCCGGTTGGTCATCCGGCGCAGCCGGTCGTGCTCCGGCGGGTCCAGCTTCAGGAAGCTCGGCGGCAGCGCGGTCTCCTCCGCCTCCCCGCCCTCGGCCAGCGGGTCCCCGGCCGTGGCGGCCAGGTTGCGGGCGTCGGAGCTGAGCCGCGGATCGTGCAGCAGGCTCTCGATGTCGTAGTAGGTGCTGATGACGTACGGTCCGGTCCCGTCGTGGAAGACGGGGGTCTTGCGCAGCTCCTCGTACAGCGGGTACGGGTTCGCGCGGCTGGAATAGTCCAGGATCTGGCTCAGGATGCCGTGGGCCATGGGAGTCCTCCGGGAACGTGCGGGTCAGTGCCCGGCGGGGGTGAAGGTGGCGATCCGGCGGTCGGCCGGCGAGTACCCGCTGAGGGTGATGGTCGGGCCGTGCGTGGGCACGGAGGGGTCGGGGAAGTCGGCCGGGATCGGCCGCTGCCCGTCGGGGCGGCGGTCCACCGTGGTGAACGGGGGCGGGAACGGGGCCGTGCACTCGATCTGCTTCTCGTAGAACTGCAGCCAGCGCGCGTTGTCGAAGGTGACGGCCCCGATGACCCGGCCCTGGTAGCCGTAGACCCCGGTGAACCGGCGCTCGGCCCGGGACCCCTGGGTGATCATGATCTCGGTGCCCATGGAGGGAACGCCGACGGACTTGATGTTCACGCCGAACTGGGAGGACCAGAACGCCGGCACCCACAGGTGCGGCCGGCGGTCGGTGCTCTCGCTCAGCATGTTGTGGGCGGCGGTCTCGGCCTGCGCCACGGCATTGCCCCAGTGCTCCAGGGAGAGGAACTGGTAGCCGAACAGCGCGTGCGGAGAGCGGGCCACGTCGCCCGCCACGTAGATGTCGTCGGTGACGATCCCGCGGAGGTCGAAGGCCCGGCAGCCGGCATCGCAGGCGATGCCGCGCGGACCCGCGCCGAGTCCGGAGCCGGTCAGCCACTCGGTGTTGCGCTGGGCGCCGAGGGAGACGATCACCACGTCGCATTCCAGCGTGGTGCCGTCGGAGAGGTGTGCGGCGCGCACCCGTCCGGTGGAGTCGCCCTCCAGAGCGGTCACCGAGATCCCGGTCCGCAGGTCCACGCCGTTCTCCCGGTGGAGTTCGGCGGCCACGGCCCCGATCACCCCGCCCAGGGCGCCGACCAGCGGGCCGTTGCCGCGTTCGGCGACGGTGACCTCCAGCCCGCGTTCGCGGCACGCCGAGGCGATCTCGGATCCGGTGAAGCCGGCGCCGATGATCAGGACCCGGCGCGGTCCGGCGGCCAGCGCGCGGGCCAGACCCGCCCCGTCCTCGCGGGTGCGCAGGGTGAACACCCCGTCGAGCTCGCCTTCGGCCTCGTTCGGCCAGGGCCGGGCCCGGACCCCGGTGGCGATCAGGAGACGGTCGTACGGGACCTCCTCGCCGTCGGCGAGCTTGACCGTACGGGCCGCCATGTCGAGCCCGGTGGCCGCGACGCCGAGGCGCCATTCGGCTTCGATGTCGCGCCGCCGGGGGAGCAGGGTGCGCTCGGCGTCGGCCTTGCCCAGCAGCACCCCCTTGGACAGCGGAGGCCGGTCGTACGGCTGGTGGGGCTCGTCGCCGATCATGGTCAGCGTGCCGGCGAAGCCCTTCTCCCGCATGACCTCGGCGGCGCGCAGGCCGGCCAGCGAGGCGCCGACGACCACGATGCGGCCGGAGCGCTTGAGCTGGTCCAGGGCGGTGTCAGCCATCGGAGGCCTCCCCTCCGGAGCGGGCGGGGGCGGTGGCGGCCAGGTCCAGCTCGTCCACGAGGATCGCCTGCACGGGACAGGCGGCCACGGCCTGGGCCACCCGCTCGCGTTGCGCGTCCTCGGCCTGCGGATCGTAGAGCAGCCCTTCGTCCCCGTGCATCGCGAAGACGTCGGGGGCGAGGAAGGCGCACTGCGCGTATCCCTGGCACCGGTTGAGATCGACGACGAGCCTCAGCAAGGTGTGGTCCTTTCGGTGCCCCCCTGAGCTTCCCGGACCAGCGTGCGCGCGGCGGTACCGGGGGGCCCGTCCGTGGCGGCCATTGGAGTGAGGTCCGGGCGCCCGTCAGGGGGCCGGACGAGGGGCCGGGCCGGGGCGGCCCCGACCCGACCGCAGGATGTACAGGCTCACGACCAGGGCCCAGGCCGGGAAGACCAGCTCGGACCAGGGCAAGGAGGAGCCCGCCACCAGCAGCACCAGGCCGGCGAGGTACCCGGCCACGGCCAGCGGGCGGGGGAAGGCCCCGAGCCGGCGGCCGATCGTGGAGGTCGCGAACACGAACACGGCGGCCATCCGCATCCCGTACGTGGTCAGCAGCGTGTAGGCGAAGTGGCGGCCGAATTCTTGGGGCTGATCGGCGTCCAGCACCGTCCCCGCGGCCGCGGCGGCGCCGAAGAGGCTGGCGACGAAGATCATCCCGCTGCCCAGGAACACGGTGGCGACGAACCGGTCCTCCGCTTCGCCCGAGTGCTCCCGCAGTGCGCCCATGAACCACAGGAAGGCGATGCCCGCGAAGGGGGCGAGCTCCAGTGCGGTGGTCACCGCGTCCCGCTGCCCCGAGGTGACCTCGATCTCGGCCGCGCCGCCGCCCTCGGGCAGGCCGATCCGGGCCAGCACGATCGCCGCCGCCATGAGGACGGCGAAGAGGATCCCCGCGAGCCCCGCTGCCCTGGGGGTGCTCAGGCTCTGTCCCGGGGGCGTCCCCGGTGCTTCTGGTCTCATTCGTCCAGCAAGCCCGGGGTGCGGCCGTGGTGCCAGCGGGGCCGCGCGCCCGGGTGACACGGGCCCGGGCTCTGCCCCCGGGAGATGGATGTAAGAAATTATTGACACCAGGTATGGATCCTTTTACCTTCGTGATGTCAAAGTTCTTTTACATGGGAGCGGGTGCGGTCGTGGCCTTCGAAGAGAAGCGCGCATGGATCATGGGGGTGGTCGCGGTCATCGGGTACGCGGTCTACCTGGCCCTCGTGCTGGGCCGGTCCGGCGACGGGGTCCCCCTGGCGGAGGTCCCGTACGTCACGCCGCTGCTCTGGACGGTCGGCGGCGCCATCGTCGCCGCCATCCTGCTCAACATCGCCGTGGCGGTGGCCAAGCCCGGCGAGGCCGACGTCAAGGACCAGCGGGACAAGGAGATCGGCCGCCTCGGCGAGCACGCCGGGCAGTCCTTCCTCGTCATCGGCGCCGTGGCCGCGCTGATCCTGTCGATGACCGGGGCCGACCGCTTCTGGATCTCCAACGCCCTCTACCTGGGCTTCGTCCTCTCGGCGGTGCTCGGATCGGTCGTCAAGCTCGCCGCCTACCGCTGGGGGTTCCAGTCGTGGTGAAGCCGACCGGCATCACGAACCGGATCAGGATCCTGCGCTTCGAGTCCGGGGAGATGACCCAGGCGGAGCTGGCAGAGCGCATCGGCGTGACCCGCCAGACCGTCATCGCCATCGAGAAGGGGCGCTACTCGCCCTCGCTGGAGACGGCCTTCAGGATCGCCCGCGTCTTCGCAGTATCGCTCGAACAGGTATTCCAGTACGCAGGTGGCGCAGACGACGAAGGGACGACGCCGTGAAGGCGATCGTGCAGGACACGTACGGCTCCAGCGAGGTGCTGGAGCTCAGGGACATCGAAACGCCGAGACCGGGCGAGGGGGAGGTGCTCATAGCGGTCCGGGCCGCCGGCCTGGACGCGGGGGTCTGGCACCTCATGAGCGGCAAGCCCTACCTGCTGCGGCTCCTCGGATTCGGGCTGCGCGCACCCAAGGTTCCCGTACGGGGCCGGGAGGTCTCCGGGCAGGTCGAGGCGGTCGGCGAGGGGGTGAGCGCCTTCGGGGTGGGCGACGAGGTGTTCGGCATCTGCGAGGGCTCCTTCGCGCAGTACGCGACCGCCCGGCAGGACAAGCTGGCGCCCGTGCCCGCAGGGCTGCCGCTGGAAGAGGCGGCCGCCCTCCCGATCTCCGGTCTCACCGCTCTCCAGGCACTGCGCGACGCGGGGCGGGTACGGAGCGGCCAGCGGGTCCTGGTCATCGGAGCCGCGGGCGGCGTCGGCACCTTCGCGGTCCAGCTGGCGAAGGCGTACGGGGCGCACGTCACCGGAGTGTGCAGCACCACGAAGACGGAGCTGGTGCGCGGGCTCGGCGCGGACGAGGTGATCGACTACACCCGCGAGGAGTTCGCGGACGGCGTGCGCCGCTACGACCTCATCCTGGACATCGCGGGCAACCGCCCCCTGTCCCGCCTCCGGCGCGCCCTGACCCCGCGCGGAACGCTCGTGATCGTCGGCGGCGAGGGCGGCGGCCCCTGGCTGGGCGGCATGGGCCGGGTCCTGTGGGCCGCACTGCTTAACCCCTTCGTGCGCCACGGCCTCAAGGGGTTCATCTCCGCCGAACGTCAGGCCGACCTGGAGGTCCTGCGGCGGCACGTCGAGGACGGCACACTGTCCCCGGCCGTCCACCTCACCTGCCGGCTCGCCGACGCCCCGGACGCCATCGACCGGCTCCACCGGGGCGAAGCGCGCGGGAAGATCCTGATCACACCTTAGGCCGAAAGAGATGACCAGGCCCGGGTGCGAAAGCCGCACCCGCGCCCCGGGACCGGCTCGGACGGCCTGTCCTGGGGCGCGGGCACGTACTGCCTACTTCGCGTCGTAGTAGCCGAGCAGGTCGACGACGAGATCGGCCGATTCCCAGCCCTGGTTCCAGAAGTCGAGGATCTGTTCCTCGCCGGTCGATGCCTGGACCAGGTTGGGGACGGTCGTGCCCCGCGTCCAGTTCAGCGCGGAGGAGAGGGGACGCACCGGCCTGACGGTGTTTCCCGTCTGGTAGTCCTCCCACGAGTTCGGGTCGGCGGCGACCGACAGGAAGCCCACCCCCGCCGTGTTGGTGACCGTGGTGTTCAGCACCACGGCCTCGAGCGAACCGGACCGCCCGAAGAACGGAACGTGGGCGAAGTCGCGGCCCTTCAGAGGACCGCGGGACCGGAACCAGGAGCCCTGGCGGCTGTCGAAGATCCGGTGCGGCACCTCGGGCACGAAGGCGGCCTGGCTGTCGGTGCTGTAGTAGCCGACGATGTCGACCACCACGTCGGACGGCTTCCAACTGCCGTTGCGGACGGCGATCTTCCCGTCGGGGCCGATCGGGACGATCACCGAGTTGGCCACGGTCTGACCGGCGGAGAAGTTCACGTTCGACGTGGCCGGAGCCGTCTGCCCGCTGGGGTAGGCGGTCAGGTGACCGGACTCCCGCGGGTTCGTGGCGGTCAGGTTGAGCGCCACGGCGGTGGCGCCCTTCGGGACGCCCCTGTGTCCGGCGATCGCGATGTCGAAGGCGCCGTAACCGGGGACCTGGCTCCGCGCCGCGCCGAGGCCCTCGCGGGTGTCGACGGCGCGGACCGGGGTCAGTGCCGTGTAGCCGCCGGCCGGCGACGCCTTGAAGTAGCCGGTGACGTCCGCGATCAGGTCCACCGGCTGCCAGCCGCCGTTGAACATCTGCACGTGTCCGTCACGAACCGGCACGATCACCAGGTTCGGAACCGACTGGCCCGCGACGTAGTTCAGGTTGGAGGTGGTGGCCTCGTGGGGGGTCTTGCCCGGCTGGACCGCGACATGGCCCGCGTCGACCGTGTTCGTGACGGTGACGTTGAGCGCCACGGCGACCACGTCGGCGGGGATCTCGGAGGTGCCCGCGACCTTCAGGGCCACGGACCCCCGACCACCCACCTTGGCCTTCGCCGCGCCGAGGCCGGAACGGGTGTCCAGCAGCCGAGTGGGTGCGTGCGGGGTGAACTCGGTGCCTTCCGTCACGGTCTCGACCGTCTGCACGTCCTGGACGCCGGTCGCCGTGTCCTTCACCGTGACGGTGACGGTGTACGCGCCGACCTCGGCGTACGTGTGATGGTCCCAGGTGGCGTCGCGGCCCGTGGAAGTCTCCTTGCTGGTGGTCCCGTCGCCCCAGTCGTAGGTGATCTCGTACGTGGGGAGCCGGTCCAGTGACTGGACGATCACCTGGACCTTGTGCGCGGTGATGGGAGCGGCGAACAGAGAGATGTCGAGGTCCGAGCCTCCGGTGTCGGCCTTCGTCTGCGAGACGTCCGCCCGGGCGGCGGGTGCGACGGGACCTGCCGCGTGAGCGATGCCGGGTGTGAGGCCGACGGAGGCCGCCACCAAGGCGGCGGAGAGGACGGATCGGTGCTGGCGCATGGGCCCCCCATTTGCGTGATGGCGGTCGAGCGGGCGCTCCGGGAC
>NZ_JBHVYI010000124.1:0-20649 GCF_042880975.1 Streptomyces sp. NPDC058289 | reverse complement strand
ACTAAGCGATGGCCTTCGGCCACCCTTGACGGACCGTCCCACCACGGAAAAACACAAGACTTCCGGGATCCCCCCGGGGAATGGCCGGGGGCGAAGTGTGGGGAGGGGGCGAGTAAGAAGGACATCCGGGTCGGGGGGCGCGACAGATCGCTACGCGCTCCCGCTCGGCCAAGCGACTGCCGGTCGGCTGTGGGGGCACCGTCACGTGCCGTGCCTTGTGATCGACACTTCTCGCCGCGCGCGCTGTTCGCGGCTCTCGCTGCCTCGGCCGCCGCCCCGCTCACCGGGCTGACCGCCTCCCCGGCCTCCGCAGCCGCCGCCTCGCTCCGTGTTTGAGGCTCGGCTTGATAGCCGCAGTACAACCCATCAACCCCCTCGCCCGGCTGCGGAGTTCAGGCGAGGGGGTTGGTGCGTGTGCTTGGCGCTTCGTGCTTAGAGCCAGCCCTCCAGCGAGGCCATGAAGCCGTCGAAGTCGTCGCGGTGGATGGTGTGGCCGGCGCCGGTGACCGAGCGGACCTCGAAGCCGCGTTCCTTGAGGACCGTCGCGCGCTCCGGTGAGATGAGGAAGCTCGGGTCCGCCAGCTGTACGAGGGACGGGACCACCGGTGCGGCCGGCAGGAGGTCCGTGCCCATCAGCGGGGTCAGGCTCAAGGCGGTCGCCTCGTCCCAGACGGCAAGGGTGGCCAGTTCGATGTCCACGTCGGCCTCCTCCCAGCGGGGGTTCATCGCCTGGATCTGTTCCTTGGGCGCGGACTTGAACTGGGCGAACATCTCGGGGCCGAAACCTTCGCCGAGCTCCGCCAGGTGCCAGGCGGGGTCGGAGAACACGGCGCGCTTCGGCTTCAGGCGGTCGACGGCCTTCGAGAGGGTCAGGCCGCCCAGGGAGTGGCCGATGGCGAGCTCGGCGCCGGCCGGGAGCGTTTCGACTACGTCGTCGGCGAAGGCCTCCGGGCTGTACTCGCCCCGGCCGCTGGCTCCGTGGCCGCGCAGGTCCACGGCGATGGCGCGGTAGCCGCGGTCGGCGAGGGCGGGGCCGACCCGGCGCCAGGTCCGGTGGTCGGCCATGATCCCGTGGATGAGGAGGGCGATGCGGTCGCCTTCGCCCCAAGTGTGGGTGTGGAGCTGCACGTTGTGCCTTTCAGCGTCAGGGGCGAGTGGTGAGTGGTGAGTGGTGAGTGGTGAGTGGTGAGGGAGCGTGGGTGCGCTGCCGCCCGCCTAGCGGACGCTGCGGATCGGCTTGACGGCCAGGGCGCCGGCCACTGCCAGAGCGGCGGCCGCGATGAACAGGGCCGTGTAGCCGCCGCTCACGGACACGATCACCGAGGCGATGAAGGGGGCGACGATCTGCGGGCCGGCGTTGGCGATGTTGAGTACGCCCATGTCGCGGGCGGCGTCCTCGGCCTTGGGGAGCACCATCGTCACCAGCGCGGTGTCCACGGCCATGTAGCAGCCGAACGCGAGGCCGTTGATCACGGCGAAGGCCAGCATGGCCGTCCAGCTGGTCGACAGGGCCGGGATCAGCAGGGCGATGGCGGACAGCAGGGCGGAGGCGCCTACGAAGAGCTTGCGGCGGTCGTACTTGTCCGAGAGCCAGCCGCCGAGGACGGTGGAGACGACCATGGCCACGCTCGTCAGCGGCATCATGATGGCCACCGCCGCCTCCGGCTTCATGCCCTCGGGCAGCACGGTGTGGTCCTGGAGGATGTACAGCTGGTAGCCGCTCACCGCGAAGTAGCCGAGGACCAGGAGGGCCCGCCCGATGAACGCCCAGCGGAAGTCGTGGTCCTTGAGGGCGCTCGCGAAGGCGGCGAGCTGTGCTTTGACCGGCATGGAGGGCTTGGCCGGGCGCCGTTCCTCGCGGGTGCAGACGGTGAACAGGACGGCGGCGCCGGCGACGATCGCGCCGAAGATCAGGTATCCGGTGCGGTAGTCGTCCGAGAAGGCCGCGCCGATCAGGGCGCCGACGGTCGAGCCGAGCGGCAGGCCGAGGCCGACGGCGGCGGAGGCCTTGCCGCGGGCGCTCATGGGCACCCGGTCGGGAACCACGGAGGTGATGGCGGCCTGGTAGATGTTCATCACGGCCTGGCCGAGGCACCAGGCGATGGTGATGAGGAGGATCGTGTCCGCGGCGCCGAGCAGGAACATCGCCGGTATCGCGGCGAGTCCACCGCCCAGGATCCAGGGGTTGCGCCGTCCGCTGCGGTCGGACAGGGCGCCGGCGACCGGGTTGAAGACCGTAGCGAAGATCGCCGAGACCCCCGCGATCAGGCCGAAGTTGGCGACCTTGTTCGCGGCGTCGATGTCTTCGACCTGGAGGGCGAGGAGTACGCCGGCGACGCCGATGTAGAGGGCGTACATGGCGCCGTTGCCGACGAGCAGCAAGGGGAGCAGGCCGCGCCGGGAGGCGGGGGCGTCGGTGGTGGCGGCGGCGGTGCCGGTGCCGGGGGAGGAAAGGGCCACGGTGCCCTCCTGGGCAGTTTGGGAAGGGGCGAGGGAGGGGTGCACTGAGGGGTGTGGGGAGAAGTGCGCGCCGCCCTGTCGCGACGGCGGGGGTGCGACGGAACGCGGCAGGGCGGCGGCACGACGGGGCACGGCACGGGCACGTGTGGAGACACCTTTGGTGAAGCGCGGGTGACGCCGTGGTTACACGTGTCAGTGAATCGTGTAACCACTGTGTAGCATTGGTTTCCGGCCATCCGCTAGCCCCTGGGCACAAACGGTCTGGAAAGATGCCACGGCAATGTCTCAGTCATCGAAGCCGCCGAAGCCCCCCACGTCGCCGTCCCCGTCGCCGGTGCCCGTCCCGACCAGCGCGGACGTCGCCCGTCTCGCCGGAGTGTCGCGCGCGACGGTCTCGTACGTCCTGAACAACGCGGAGGCCGTACGCATCAGCGAGCCGACCCGCCGCAAGGTGCGCGAGGCCGCCGAGGAGCTCGGCTACGTCCCCCACGCGGCCGCCCGCAGTCTGCGCGCCGGGCACACGCGCATCGTGCTGCTGCCCACCTCGCACGTGCCGATCGGCCCGCTGTACAGCACCTTCCTCAACGAGTTGCAGTGGGCGCTGCGCAGCCTGGACTACACGGTGGTCCAGTACGGCAGCCTCGGCCTCACCGGTGACGAGGCCGCGCGGGCCTGGGCCGAACTGCGGCCGGTCGCGGTGCTCTCCCTCGGGGAGATCGCCCTGTCCGCGCACAACGTGGCCACGCTCCAGCGGGCCGGGGCGCGCGCGGTGCTGACGATGGGGCCGCAAGCAGTTCCCGGGGCCCACGCGCTGGTCATGGACCAGGCGGAGGTCGGCGCGCGGGCGGCCGAGCACCTGGTGGAGCGGGGCCGGCGGCGGATCGGCGTGGTCGTTCCGGAGGAGGAGGGGCTGGGCCTCTTCTCCACGCCCCGCCTGGAGGGCGCGCGGTCCGTGGCGGGGGCGGAGATCGTGGCCCTGAAGATGGCCTACTCGGAGGAGTCGGCGGCGGAGCTGGCGCAGCGGTGGGGTTCGCTGGGGCTGGAGGCGGCGTTCGCGTACAACGACGAGTACGCGATGCTGCTGATGCGGGCCTTCCAGGACGCGGGCCTGCGGGTGCCGGAGGACGTGGCCGTCATGGGCGCGGATGATCTGTTGATCGGCCGGTTGCTGCGGCCGAGGCTCAGCACGGTGCAGATCGAGATGCCGACGGGCGAGCGGTTGGCGGCGCTGGTGGACGAGGCGGTACGGGAGCCTGCGGCGGCGGTACGGAGGCACGACCTGATGGCGGCGGTGGCGGTGCCGCGGGACTCGACGTGAGCCGGTGGCCCCGCGGCGCTTTCGGCTCTGCCGGCGGGTGAGGCGCGGGGTACGGGTGCAGCTCGGGGCCGGGGGGCGTTGACAGGGGGGTCGGGGCGACGGAGACTTCGGGCGCGCCCCACCCGGGCGCGGGCGGAGCGTGCGCCGGGCCGGACTGTGGTGTCGGTGTGCCGCGCCGCTTCCCGTTCGCTCCGGAGGGACTCCATGAGCATCCGTACCGTCCGCGACGTCTACGTCGTCGACGCCGTCCGCACGCCGATCGGGAAGTTCGGCGGCGCCCTCGCCGGGGTCCGCCCCGACGACCTGGCCGCCCACGTGGTGCGCGCGCTCGTGGACCGTACGCCCGCACTGGACCCGGCCCGCATCGACGACGTCGTCTTCGGAGACGCCAACGGCGCGGGCGAGGACAACCGGGACGTGGCCCGCATGGCGGTGCTGCTCGCCGGGCTCCCCGTGACCGTTCCCGGGGTCACCGTCAACCGTCTCTGCGGCTCCGGCCTCGAAGCCGTCGTCCAGGCGGCCCGTGCCATCGCGCTCGGCGACGCCTCCGTCGCCATCGCGGGGGGCGTCGAGTCCATGAGCCGGGCCCCCTGGGTGGTGCAGAAGCCGGAGCGCGCCTTCCCGGCCGGGCACCAGCAGATGTGGTCCACCACGCTCGGCTGGCGGATGACCAACCCCCGGATGCCCGCCGAGTGGGCCGGTTCCTTGGGCGAGGGCGCCGAGCTCGTCGCCGACAAGCACGGCATCACCCGCGAGGCGCAGGACGCCTTCGCGCTGGAGAGCCACCGCAAGGCGGCCGCCGCTTGGGCCGCGGGGCAGTACGACGCCGAGGTGGTCCCGTACGCGGGTGTGGATCTGTTGCGCGATGAGTGCATCCGCGAGGGTTCCGGCCCGGAGGCGCTCGCCCGTCTGAAGCCCGCCTTCCGGAGCGACGGCACCGGCACGGTCACGGCGGGCAACGCCTCGCCGCTCAACGACGGGGCCGCCGCACTGCTGTTGACGGACGAGGAGGGACTGGCCGCCACAGGGCGGGAGCCGCTGGCCCGGATCAGCGCGTCGGCCGTCACCGGGATCGAGCCCCAGCTCTTCGGTCTGGGGCCGGTGGACGCCGTCGAGCGCGCGCTCGCCAAGGCGGGCCGCGGTTTCGCCGATCTGGCCGCCTTCGAACTCAACGAGGCTTTCGCAGCGCAGGCGTTGGGATGCCTGGCGTCCTGGCCGGAGCTGGATCCGGCCGTGGTCAACCCGCGCGGCGGGGCCATCGCGATCGGGCACCCGCTCGGCGCCTCGGGTGCCCGGCTGGCCGGTTCGGTGGCGCACCAGCTCGCGGCGGCCGGATCCGGTACCGGGATCGCGGCCCTGTGCATCGGTGTGGGACAGGGGATCGCCCTCGTTCTGGAGCGCTGACCCGCCCCCCGGGGGGTGGTCGATCGTTTCCGGTCATAGTCGGTCGGCAACTGCGCGGTAGGCGAAGAGAATTGATGCCTCCGGTGCGGAGGGGTGGCACGATGGCGCGTGCTGCCGCCACCCCCCCGCCACGCTCCCCGCATCCGGAGGCCTCGCGCCATGCCGTTCCTCGATCCGACGCTCTGGCAGGACGGACCCACCCTCACCGGAGGTACCGCCCCGGTCCTCGAACCCGCCACCGGCCAGACCCTCGCAACCATCGACCTGGCCGCCCCGTCCGACGTGGCGGAGGTCGCCGTACGGGCCCACGCGGCCCAGCGGGACTGGGCACGGGCCACCCACCTGGAGCGGGCGGCCGTGCTGCGCCGGGCCGGGGACCTGTTCACCGCCCACGCCGACGAGCTGCGGGACTGGCTGGTCCGGGAGTCCGGATCCATCCCCGGCAAGGCCGACTTCGAGCTGCACGTCGCCGCGCAGGAGTGTTACGAGGCCGCGGCCCTCGCCTCGCGTCCGGCCGGGCAGGTGCTGCCGAGCGAGGCGCCGCGGCTGTCCTTCACCCGCCGCGAACCCGTCGGTGTGGTGGGGGTGGTGGCCCCCTTCAACGCGCCGCTGATCCTCTCGATCCGCTCGGTCGCGCCCGCGCTCGCCCTCGGCAACGCGGTGCTCCTCAAGCCGGACCGCCGTACCGCCGTCAGCGGCGGGCTCGCACTCGCCGCCGTCTTCGCGGCGGCCGGTCTGCCGGGCGGACTGCTGCACGTCCTGCCCGGCGGAGCGCAGACGGGCGCGGCGGTGGTCGCCGATCCGCTGGTCAGGGTCGTGTCGTTCACCGGGTCCACCGCGAGCGGCCGGGCCGTCGGTGAACTGGCGGGGCGTCACCTCAAGCGCGCCCACATGGAGTTGGGCGGAAATTCGGCCCTCGTCGTACTCCGTGACGCCGACGTGGAGGCGGCCGTCGCGCAGGCCTCCTGGGGCTCCTTCTTCCACCAGGGTCAAATCTGCATGACGGCCGGCCGGCACCTCGTGCACGCCTCGCTCTACGACGAGTACGTGGAGCGGCTCGCCGCGCGCGCGGAGGAGCTCGCGGTCGGGGACCCGTACCGCGAGCGGGTGCACCTGGGGCCGCTCATCGACCGGTCCCAGCTGGACCGGGTCCACGGCCTGGTGGAAGCCAGCACCGCACAGGGCGCCAAACTCGTCACGGGCGGCGCCCACCAGGACCTCTTCTACCGGCCCACGGTGCTGGCGGGAGCCGGCGACGACAGCCCCGCCTACGCGGAGGAGGTCTTCGGTCCGGTGGCGCCCGTACGGTCCTTCGCGACGGAGGACGAGGCCGTGGAGCTGGCCTCCGCCGGCCCCTACGGGCTCTCCCTCGGGATCGTGACCGGCGACGCGGCGCGCGGGCTGGACCTGGCGGGGCGGATCCCGGTCGGGATCGCACACGTCAACGACCAGACGGTGAACGACGAGGCGGTGGCCCCCTTCGGTGGCGTCGGCGCGTCCGGCACCGGCGCCCGCTTCGGCGGCGAGGCGAACCTCGACGCCTTCACCGAGCTGCGCTGGACCACGCTCCGGGCCACCCCGGGCGGGCATCCCTTCTAAGGGGTCTCCCCGGAGCGCATTCTGTGCATTGTCCGCGGTCAGGAATGCTTCGAGCCGGTCGTTCGTTCAGGGGAAACAAGCACCACAGCACTCTGGAGGTCTGGAAAACCGTGGCTACTGTCGAACTCACCAAGGAGAACTTCGACCGGACGGTGAGCGAGAACTCGTTCGTCCTGATCGACTTCTGGGCGGGCTGGTGCCGCCCCTGCCTGCAGTTCGCCCCGGTCTACGAGAAGGCCGCCGAGGCCAACCCCGACCTGCTCTTCGCCAAGGTGGACACCGAGGCGCAGCAGGAGCTGGCCGCGGCCTTCCAGATCAGCTCGATCCCGACCCTCATGATCGTCCGGGATCAGGTCGCGATCTTCTCGCAGCCCGGCGCGCTGCCCGAGGCGGCGCTGACGGACCTCATCGCCCAGGCCCGGGCGCTCGACATGGACGAGGTGCGCACGAAGATCGCCGCCGAGCAGGGCGGCGGCGCCGGCGCCACGGCCGAGGAGCCGGGCACGCCGGACGCCTGATCCGGCACGCCGGACGCCCGATTGCGTGACGGGCCCCCGCCCGACGGTGAGACTGGCCCGATGAGCGAAGCGGTGGAGTACGACGTAGTGGTCCTCGGCGGGGGCCCGGCCGGCGAGAACGTCGTGGACCGGGCCCGCGCCGCCGGGCTGAGTACGGCGCTGGTCGAGAGCGAGCTGGTGGGCGGCGAGTGCTCGTACTGGGCCTGCATCCCCAGCAAGGCGCTGCTGCGCCCGGTGCTGGCGCGGGCCGACGCGCGCCGGGTGCCCGGTCTCGCGGGGGCCGTGGCGGGTCCCCTGGACGCGGAAGCGGTGTTGGCGCACCGGGACTACTGGACGGGGAACTGGAAGGACGACGGCCAGATCGACTGGCTGGAGTCGGTCGGCGCCCACGTGTACCGGGGGCACGGACGGCTGTACGGGGTCCGCAAGGTCGCCGTCACCAGCCCGGAGGGGGAGCACCACGTGCTCTCCGCCCGGCACGCGGTCGTCGTCGCGACCGGCACCCGGGCCGTGATCCCGGAGCTGCCGGGCATGGCGGACGCCCGGCCGTGGACCAGCCGCGAGGCCACGTCGGCGCAGGCGGCGCCGGGCCGACTGCTGATCGTCGGCGGGTCGGTGGTGGCCGCGGAGATGGCCACGGCCTGGCAGGCACTCGGCTCCCGGGTGACCCTGCTCGTACGGGGCTCCGGGCTGCTGCCGCGCATGGAGCCCTTCGCCGGGGAACTGGTCGCCGAGGCGCTGCGCGAGGCGGGCGCGGTGGTCCGTACGGGTGTGGCCGTCGAGTCCGTCGTACGGGACGGCTCGACCGGGCCGGTCACCGTGGTGCTCGAAGGCGGCGAGACGCTGGAGGGCGACGAGCTGCTGATGGCGACGGGGCGTACCCCGCGCACCGAGGACATCGGGCTGGACACCGTCGGGCTCACGCCGGGCGGGTGGATCGCGGTGGACGACAGCTGCCGGGTTCCGGGGATCGACTGGCTGTACGCGGTCGGCGACGTCAACCACCGGGCGCTGCTCACCCACCAGGGGAAGTACCAGGCCCGGATCGCGGGCTCCGTCATCGCCGCCCGGGCGGCGGGCAACGCCCAACTCGACACCGGCCGTTGGGGCGCGCACGCGGCGACCGCCGATACGGAGGCCCTCCCGCAGGCCGTCTTCACCGACCCGGAGGCCGCGTCGGTGGGCCTGACCCTCGCGGAGGCGGAGCGCGCCGGCCACCGGGTCCGGGCCGTGGACCACGACCTCGGCAAGGTCTCCGGAGCGGGCCTGTACGCCGACGGCTACCGCGGCCGGGCCCGCATGGTGGTGGACCTGGACCGCGAGGTCCTCCTCGGCGCCACCTTCGTCGGTCCGGGCGCGGCCGAGCTCTTGCACGCGGCGACCATCGCGGTCGCGGGCGAGGTGCCCATCGCGCGGCTGTGGCACGCGGTCCCGGCGTTCCCGACGATCAGCGAGATCTGGCTGCGGCTGCTGGAGACGCATAGAGGGTAGCTACCGTCGCTAAGGACACAGGGCTGAGGCCTGAGTGCATGGTTTGGCGGTACATGTGACCAAACATGCTTGAGGCGGCTGTGGGCGATGGTTCGTCGGTGTTCTCCGCCTCTCGCAGATGACCGCCGCGACAACCTCCCCCGAGCGGCAACGAGAAAACATCCTCACGGCCGCCGCGTCGGTGGGTGGGTACGTGCACGCGTGATGCGCGAGTAACAGGCCTATGGCTACAGCGAGTTGAGTCAATGGAGAGCAGCTCCGACAAGGAGGCCGGCGCCGGCACAGCACGGGCATGCTGCCGGTCGAGATCCGGCCATACGTGTGGCGCCCGCACGTGCCCGCCCTCCCCGTCCGCCCCCCCCGTGGGGGCGCGCGGGTGGATGGTGAGGCGATCGAGGTTTGAGCCTCTTTATGTCCGTAGGAATACTAATAGCGGCATCTTGTGCCTGCCTTCGAACTAATCGATTCTTGTGTACAGGCCTTCAGTAGCAGCGAAGGCGGTAGCCCTGAGGGGCACCTCACCTCCACGGAAGAGCGGAAGAAGGGAGTCGTTGTGTCTACTGAGAGAGAGGAATCAGCCATGCTTCTCTACACGACAGAGCGTTCGCCGCGCGGCTTCCGCGTGCCGGCCATGGCCGGAGAGGTGTCCAGGGCCCGGCGGCGGGTTGTTGCCATAGCGAGGGACTGGCAACTGCCGCTGGACGAGGAGTACCTGCAGGACCTTGAGCTGCTGGCGAGCGAGGTCATCACCAATGCCGTCGAGCACACCGAAGGTACGAGCATCGTGTGTGTTCGCTGGACTGGTGTGCGGGTGCGGGTGGAGGTCAGCGACGGCGACCCTTGCGAACTGATCCCTGCGGTTTCCGGCCCGGACGAGGAGTCCGGGCGCGGGCTGCTGCTCGTGACGAGCCTGGCCGCCAGCTGGGGGACGCATCCCCATCGCGAGGGCAAGGTCGTGTGGTTCGAGATTGGCCCTGCAGTAGTACCCGTCGCCGCGGCGAAGGTTGAGTTCTCCGCAGGGTGCCGCCATGCGCGAGACGACGCGTCAAGCGGGGGCGAGCAGCGCGTACTGGCCCGCCTGGGTGCCTGAAGAGCGCAGCCGGGAACCCGGCCTGGCCCTACGTGTCGTTGCTCAGGTCTCGGACAGCAGGTGCGCCAAGCCGTGGTGGCTGAAGACCTTCTTGGCGCCGAGAGCGATGGCACCCACCGTTCCCGCCTCCGTGCCGAGTTGGGATGTGGTGATGGTCAGCTTCCTGGTGGCCAAGGGCAGAGCTCGCTCGTAGACGACCGCTCGTACTCCGGAGAGGAGTTCGTCGCGCAGTTCACTCAGCGGGCCGCCGAGGACGAGTGTTCTGGGGTTGAAGACGTGCACGAGCATGGCGACCACGTCCCCGAGGTCCGTTGCCGCCTGCCGGATGCGGCGGAGCGCCTGCGCATCGCCTGCCGAGACGCGCTGGGCCAGGACCTGCGAGCCGTGGAGGGGGTTGCCCTCGGAGGACTCCGGGATCTGTAGATCGTTGAGGACCGCGCGCTGAGAGGCGATGGCCTCGAGGCACCCCAGCTTTCCGCAACGGCAGAGTACGGCCTCCCCGTGGAACGCGCGGATGTGGCCGATGTCCCCGGCAGCGCCGTCGGCGCCGCGGTGTACGTCGCCGTCGGCGGTTACCAGGCCGGCGCCGATACCAGCGGCGATCTTGATGAACAGCAGGGGGGTCTCGACATCGTCCAGGCTTGCCTCCCCGAGAGCCATGAGGTTGACGTCGTTGTCCACGACCACTGGTGCGGCGAGGGCATCGTGCATGTAGGCACCTACCGGGAAACCGTCCCAGCCGGGCATGATGGGCGGCTGCACGGCGCATCCACGGGTGTAGTCGACCGGGGCGGGCAGACCGACGACCACTTGGCGGACGGTCGTGTGCTCGATCTCCGGCCGCGCGAGCAATTCGCGGAGTCGTTCGACGACGGCCGCCAGGACACTCTCCGGGCCGTCCTCCACCTGTGTGTCGACCACCGCTCGGGCAATCACCCGGCGGCAGAGGTCCGCGATCGCTACACGGGTCGCATCGGTGTCGACGTCCACACTGACGATGACGCCCGCGCGCGGGCTGATGGTCAGCACTCTCGGGGGCCTGCCGCGGACGGACTCGTTCGCCTCCGTCTCCTCGACGATCCCGCGCGCGATGAGGTGGTCGACCTGCTGGCTGACTGTCGAGCGGGCCAGTCCCGTCCGGCGGGCGATATCGGCGCGGCTGGTCGCCTCCCCACAGGTGACCAGGGTGAGCACCTTGCGCAGCGGAGCCGGGATCGGCGCCGACGGGCGCGCATGCCAGGCAGGCAGATCTTCCGCTTGCACATCCATACAAATGAACCTAACTCCCCTAGCTCCTGACAGCCAGCGAACTAAATCATCCCGTAAGCGGCCTCAGGTCCCAGGAGCGATGAGACCGCCGGAACGGTGGCGGTCCAGGTGTCCGGTGAGTGGTGCGGCGACCCCGCTGCGGGGAGGAACGGGGTCGCCGCCCTCCGCCCGGATGGCCGGGCGAAGCTTCGTGGTGGGGTGCCCGGCGGTTCGGCCCGTGCCCGGAGTGGCCCTAGTCCGCCGTCTTGATGCCGACGAGCATGGGCTGTCCCGCGGGTGAGCCGTCGTCGATCCAGCTCGCGAGCCGTTCAGGGGCGAAGAGCTCGTCCACCACCATGAACCCCGCGCCTCGGAGGCCCGCGCGGTCGTTCTGGGTACGGATGATCTGCAGGTCCCTGGTAGCGAGCGGGAGCGACCGGCTGTAGACGACCTTGCGGATGGTGGACAGCAGGAGGTCGTTGGAGGCGGCCACTCCGCCTCCGATGATGATGTGGGAGGGGTTCGCGAAGTTCACCAGGGTCGCGAGCATCTCGCCGATGAAGTGGCCGGCGTTGGTCATCAGCTCGATGGCGGTGGGGTCGCCGTGGCTGGCGGCCCGGGCGACGTCGCGGGCGTCGAGGCGTTTGCCGGTCTTCGCCAGATCCTCCAGGAAGCGGCTGCGGCCGTCCGCCGCTGGCACCGCCGCGGCGCCGGCGAGGGCGGCGCCGCCCGCGAGGGCCTCCAGGCAGCCGACGTTGCCGCACCGGCAGATGATGCGGGCGTCGTCGACGACTTGGACGTGGCCGACGTCGCCGGCGCAGCCGTTGGCGCCGCGGTGCAGGCGGCCGCGGGAGACCAGGCCGGCGCCGATACCCGTGCCGATCTTGATGTAGACGAGGTCGCGGACCCCCTGGGCGAGGCCGCCGCGCAACTCGCCCAGCGCCATCATGTTCACTTCGTTGTCCACCCACACGGGGGCTCCGTACCGGGCGGCGAGCCTGTCGCGCACCGGGTAGCCGTCCCAGCCGGGCATGATCGGCGGCGACGCCGGGCGCCCGGAGGCGAACTCGACGGGCCCCGGCACGCCGATGCCGATCCCCCAGATCGCGGGCGCCGGCTCCGGCCTCCGCGCGAGCAGATCGTCGAAGAGCTCTTCGACGCGGGTCAGCGTCGTGTCGGCTCCCACTGCGACGTCCCACGGCTCCTCGTGGTGATCGGCCAGATGGCCGGCGAGATCAGTGAGTCCGACACTGAGGCTGGTGGCCCCGAGTTCGGCGGCGAGGATGTGCCCGGCCTCGGCCCGATAGCGCAGTTCGCGGGGCGCGCGGCCGCCGGTAGACGCACCCATCGTGCCCTCGTCCACCAGACCGGAGCCGACCAGCTGGTCGACGCGCTGGGTGATCGCCGTCCGGCCCAGACCAGTGCGGCGCCCCAACTCGGGCCGGGTGCGCGCCTCCCCGCTGCGGACCAGGTCGAGGACCGTGACCAGGGTATTGACCTGATCGGGTACGACCGGTGCACGCGGAACCCCGTTTACCATCCCGAACCTCACCTTCCAATGTTGCTCCAGGTTAAGTTCCGTAGTCTACGGCATTGTGTTTTGCACGTGACGTACATAAGATTGCCTTCTCCAAGCAACCCAAGGGAGTCTGTGGACATGAAGCTCGGATACCACTCGATCACCTGGGGCGGTGTCGTCGGTCACGCGCAGGGAGTGACCAGCGTGAAGGACCTCTACTACCGGGCCAACGGCTCGATGCAGAAGGCGCTGGCGGACATCGCCGCGGCCGGGTACCAGGGCGTCGAGATGTTCGACGGGAACGTGGCCGATTTTGCTGACCGCCCCGAGGAACTGCGGCAGCTCTTGGAGGACGCTGGGCTGGAGCTGGTCAGCGTCTACACCGGCGCGAACTTCATCTACGCGGACTGCCTGCCGGACGAGCTGTGGCGGGTGGAACGCGCGGCCCGCCTCGCGGCGCTCTTCGGCGCCGAACGCTTGGTCGTCGGAGGCGGGGCCCGCCGGGCGGCCGGCGTCGCCGACGAGGACTACGACCGGCTCGGCCGGGCGCTGGACCGGGTCGTCGACATCGCCGAGAACCTCGGACTGAACGCGACCTACCACCCGCACCTGACGACGATCGTCGAGAGCCCCGCGGAGCTCGAGAAGATCATGAGCAAGTCGCGGATCTCGCTGTGCCCGGACACCGCCCACCTGGCGGCCGGCGGCGGCGACCCCGCCGAGGTCATCAGGCGCTATCCGGACCGGATCAGCCACATCCACCTCAAGGACTTCCGCCCGGACCCGGCTGCCTTCCTCCCCCTTGGACAGGGCGTCATCGACTTCCCCGACGTCCTGGCAGCCATCCGCGAGGTCGATTTCGACGGCTGGCTCATCGTCGAACTGGACGAGTACGCCGGCGACCCCCAAGAAGCAGCGCGGAGCAGCAAGGCCTATCTCGATGACCTGCTGGCCGCGTCTCCCAGCGACACCCTCAGGAGAACACAGTGAAGTCACCGCCCGTTCGGCTCGCTCTTGCCGCCTGCCTCGTGTTCGTCGTGGCCGGATGCAGTTCTACCGCTGGCACGTCCACCCATCAGAGCACCAGAATCTCGGCGAAGGCCGACGCCGCGCTCTCGGAACTGCGGGGGCGCGTCCTGAGCAAGGGACCGCACGGCGAGTCCCCGGCGGTCGCCTCCGCCCTCACCCTGACCGTGGACGAGGAAGCCCAGGTCCGCGCCAAGAACGCCACGGCGGCGATCGTCATGCACACCGGCGGCGACGATTGGTCGCAGGCGCAGATCGCCGGTCTCAAGTATCAGTTCGAAAAGCTCGGCATCAAGGTCGTGGCCGTCACGGACGCCGCCTTCAAGCCCGACAAGCAGGTCTCCGACATCGAGACCGTCTTGAGCCTGAAGCCCAGCATCATCGTCTCCCTCCCCACCGACGCGGTGGCCACCGCGAATGCCTACAAGGAGGCAGCCAAAACCGGTGCGAAGCTGGTCTTCATGGACAACGTGCCCCAGGGCATGACGGTCGGCGAGGACTACGTCAGCGTCGTTTCCTCGGACAACCGCGGCAACGGCGTCGTCTCGGCCCACCTCATGGCCAAGGCGATCGGTGGCAAGGGCAAGATCGGCGTCATCTTCCACCAGGCCGACTTCTTCGTGACCAAGCAGCGGTACGACGGCTTCCTGAGCACCATCCAGACCGACTACCCGGACGTCAACGTCGTGGAGCAGAAGGGCATCGCCGGACCGGACTTCGCCGGCGACGCGCAGGCCGCTGCCAACGCGATGCTCACCAAGTACCCCGACCTCTCCGCGGTGTGGGCGGTATGGGACGTGCCCGCCGAGGGCGTCATGGCAGCGGCGCGCTCGGCCGGACGCTCCGACCTGGTCCTCGTCACCGAGGACCTCGGTAAGAACGTGGCCATCTCGCTGGCGAAGGGCGACCTCGTCAAGGGTCTGGGTGCGCAGCGCCCCTTCGACCAGGGCGTGGCCGAGGCCACCCTTGGCGCGTACGGCTTGATCGGAAAGCAGGCGCCGCCCTATGTGGCACTCGACTCCTTGGCCGTAACCCACGACAACGTGCGCGAGGCGTGGACGCAGGTCTACCACCAGCCCCCGCCCGACTGGCTGAACAGCTCGTACAAGAAGTAGCCGTGGTGGCCGCCGCCCCGCGCGGCGGCCCCGCGGTCCTCCGACCCTGAAAGGACCATTCGTGCGTACCATCAACGTCGGCCTCATCGGCGCCGGATTCATGGGCAAGGCCCATTCCCTCGCCTACGCGGCGATGCCCATGTTCTACTGGCCGGCCCCGGCCATGCCGCACCGGCTGATCATCGCCGAGGTCAACGAAGGCCTCGCCGCCGAGGCCGCGCAGCGGTTCGGGTTCGAGCACTCCACCGCTGACTGGCGGCGCGTCGTGGACGATCCCCGAGTGGACCTGGTGGACATCGCGACCCCCAACCACATGCACGCCGAGATCGCCGCCGCAGCGGCTGCCGCGGGCAAGCACATCATCTGCGAGAAGCCGCTGGCCCGCACCGGCGAAGAGGCCCGCGGCATGTACGAGGCCGTACGCGGCGCCGGCGTGGTGAACATGGTCGCGTTCAACTACCGGCGCACCCCCGCCGTCGCGCTGGCCCGGAAGTACATCGAGGAGGGGGCCATCGGCACCGTCCTGAACTTCCGCGGCACCTACCTGCAGGACTGGTCGGCCGACCCCCAGTCTCCGCTGTCCTGGCGCTTCAGCCGGGAGTTCTCCGGGTCCGGGGCGCTCGGCGACATCGGTACCCACGTGCTGGACATGGCCCGCTACCTCGTCGGTGAGATCGCCTCGGTCAATGCGGTCCTCACCACTCACATCAAGGACCGCCCCATCCAGCAGGGCGGCGCGGACAAGCTCGGTAGCGCCGGGCGGGCGGCGGGCGATGTCCCGCGCGGCGTCGTGGACGTCGATGACGAGGTGATGACCGCCCTGCGGTTCAGCTCGGGCGCGGTGGGATCACTGGAGGCGACCCGTAACGCCTACGGACGCAACAACTACCTCACCTTCGAGATCCACGGCACCGAGGGCTCGATCGCCTTCAACTACGAGCGGCGCGACGAGCTGCAGGTCTGCTTCGCCTCGGACCCGAAGGACCGACGGGGATTCCGCACCGTCTACACCGGTCCGGCTCACCCCTACGGTGAAGGCCTCTGGCCGATCCCGGCCCTGGGCATCGGCTACGGCGAGACGAAGATCATCGAGTGTTACGACCTGTTCCGGGCCATCGTCGACGGGACGCCCGCCGGTCCCGACTTCGCGGACGGCTACCAGATCGCGCTGGCCTGCGACGCGATCACCGCCTCGGCCGAACGGGGCGAGTGGGTCAACGTCCCCCTCGTCGCCGACCTGTATGACGGGGGCTGAGCCATGAACCAGGACGTCCCCGACTACACCCCTCCGCCCTATGTGAGGGCCGATGCCGGACCCGAGTTCGCCGTCCAGATGCGCGGCATCAGCAAGGCGTTCAGCGGCGTGCCGATCCTGACCGACGTCGACTTCGACGTCCACCGGGGCGAGGTCCACGCGCTGGCCGGCGGGAACGGCGCCGGGAAGTCGACGCTGATGAAGATCCTTCAGGGCGTCCACTCCCTCGACGCCGGTGAGATCCTGATCAGTGGCCGGAAGGTGGATCTCCGCTCGATCCACGACGCGAAGGCCCACGGCATCGGCATGGTCTTCCAGGAGTTCAGCCTGGTGCCGACGCTCACGGTGGCGCAGAACATCTTCCTCGGCCGCGAGCCCACCGGCGCAGGCGGGCTCATCGACGACCGCGAGGCGGTGCGGCGGTCACGCGAGATCTTCACCGAGATGGGCGTCGACATCGACCCGCGCGCCGAGCTGGCCGGGATCGGCACCGCCTACTGGCAGCTCACCGAGATCGCCAAGGCGCTGGCACAGGACGCCCGGGTCATCATCATGGACGAGCCGACCGCAGCGCTGGCCAAACATGAGACGGAGACCCTGTTCGAGCTCATCCGCCGGCTCCAGGCCCGCGGGATCTCGATCGTCTACATCTCGCACCGCATGGACGAGGTGTACCGGATCGCCGACCGCATCACGGTCCTGCGCGACGGCCGCAAGGTCATCACCTCGCCGCTGGCGCTCCTGACCACAGAGGACATCATCGAGGAGATGATCGGCCGCCGCCTCGAGGGCGCGATGCACTGGCAGGAGCGTAGGGTCGACCGGTCCGGCACCCCGCTGCTGGAGGCGCGCAACCTGAAGGCCGGCAGCCGGGTTCAGGACATCTCCTTCAAGCTGTATCCGGGGGAGATCGTCGGTCTCGCCGGGCTCATGGGCAGCGGCCGCACCGAACTCGCCCAGTGCCTGTTCGGGATCGATCCGGTCGAGGACGGCGAGCTCCTCTTGCGGGGACGCCGCACCCGGATCCGCGATCCGCGGGCGGCGGTCTCCGCCGGTCTCGCCCTCATCCCCGAGGACCGGCGCGTCCAGGGCCTCGTGCTCGACCACAGCGTGCGGGACAACCTCCTGCTTCCCCTGCTGTCGGAGCTGCGGCGCGGACCGCTGGTCAACGACCGCGCGGGAACCGAGCTCGCCGACCTGCTGATCGGCAAGATGGGGATCAAGGTCGCGTCAGCAGCCAAGCCCGTCCGGCTGCTGTCCGGCGGCAACCAGCAGAAGGTCGTCATCGCCAAGTGGCTCGGCACCGGTCCGGACGTCGTGATCATGGATGAGCCCACCGCAGGCGTGGACATCGGTACCAAGACGGAGATCATCGCGATGATCCGGCAGCTCGCGGACGAGGGCAAGGCCTTCTTGCTGATCTCCTCGGAGCTGCCGGAACTCCTCGCCGTCAGCGACCGCGTCCTGGTGCTGCGGGACGGCACCGTCGACCAAGAACTCGACCGGCGCGACATCCCCGACGAGGGAACGCTGCAACTTGCCATTCAGGGAGCACAATCGTGAAATCGCACGCGGCCGTTCCGCCGAAGTCGCTGTCCTCGGCCGTCGCGGCGATCCGCGCCACCGACTGGCGTAATTACGTTATCTACATTGGGTTCGTTGCCATCTTCCTGCTGTTCGCCGTCACCCTCGGCGACAGCGGCTTCCTCAGCAGCACGAACTTGCTCAACATCGTCAGACAGACCGCGACCATCACCGTGATGGCCGTCGCCGTCACCTTTGTGATCGCCTCCGCCGAGATCGACCTGTCCGTGGGGTCGGTCGCCGGTCTGGCCTCGGTGGTCTCGGCAATGACCGTGGCCAGTCACGGCCTCGTCCCGGGCATCCTGGCCGGCCTGGCCGTCGGCCTCGTCGTCGGCGCCATCAACGGGGGCTTGGTCACCCTGCTGCGCATCCCGTCGTTCCTGGTCACCCTCGGCATGCTCGGCATCGCGGTCGGCGTCTCGCAGTGGATCACCAAGTCCGCGCCGCAGCCGATCCTCAACGACACCTTCAACCAGGTGTTCGGCTCCGGCAACATCGGCCCCGTCCCGGTCCTCATGGTGTGGTCCGCGGCGTTTGTCCTGGTCGGAGCCGTCGTCCTGGCCAAGACCCCCTTCGGCCGGAAGGTCCTCGCCACCGGCGGCAACCGCACCGCCGCCGAATACACCGGCATCAACACGGCCCGCATCAAGTTCTACGTCCTGGTGGGATCCGGGCTCGCGGCCAGTGTGGCGGGCATGCTCTACGCCGGTCGCCTCCAGTCCGGCCGCTTCCAGTGGGGAGCCGGTGACGAGCTCTCTGTCATCGCTGCTGTCATTCTCGGTGGGACCAGCCTGTTCGGCGGCCGCGGTTCAGTCATCGGAACCCTGGTCGGGGCGCTCATGATCGGGCTCATCAACAACGGCCTGATCCTGGCCGGCCTCGATGTCAGCCAGCAGCAGATCATCCGGGGCGTCATCATCATCCTGGCCGTGGCGCTGGCCCGGCGGAAGTAAGTGATCATGCCTCCCGCAATCCCGTCCCGACGAATCGAGGAGCCATGACCGACCGGCTGCGCATCGGCATCGCCGGTACCGGATTCATTGGTGAGGTCCACGCCCGGGCGGCTCGGGCGGCCGGTGCCGTCGTCACCGGGGTCGCCTCCTCGACGCCCGCCCGGGCCGTCGCCGCCGCGGGCCACCTGCGGGTGGACCACGCGGCGGCGTCGGCGGAGGAACTCGCGGTCGCCGACTACATCGACGTACTGCACGTGTGCACTCCCAACCACCTGCATGCCGGCCTGGCCCAGCTCGCACTCGCGGCCGGCAAGCACGTCGTGTGCGAGAAGCCGCTGGCGACCAGCGTCGCCGACGCCGAGAAACTGCTCGACGCGGCGTCGCAGACCGGACTCGTCGCCACGGTCCCGTTCGCCTACCGGTACTACCCCACGGTCCGAGAAGCCCGCGCCCGCATCCAGCTCGGCGCGACGGGTCCCGTACACCTCGTGCACGGTTCCTACCTGCAGGACTGGCTCTCCAGCGCGGACGACGACAACTGGCGCACCGACCCTGCTGTCGGGGGAGCGTCACGGGCATTCGCCGACATCGGCGTGCACTGGTGCGATCTGGCCGAGTTCACCTCCGGACACCGCATCGTGCGGCTTGTCGCCCGCATGCTGACCGCCGTCCCCGAACGCCGATCGCCGCTGGCGACGCCGATCGGCACCGAGGACGCGGCGACGATCCTGTTCGAGACCGACAACGGGGCGATCGGCTCGCTCGTGGTCAGCCAGGTCTCCCCGGGACGCAAGAACCGGCTCTGGCTGTCCCTCGACGGACCCTCCTCGTCCCTGTCCTTCGACCAGGAACTGCCCGAGTCGCTGTGGGTGGGGACTCGGGGCGAGAGCATGCTGGTGCCTCGCGGCAGTCCGGCCATGTCCGACGCCGCCGCGCGGTACTCCGTCCTGCCCGTCGGTCATCCCCAGGGCTTCCAGGACTGTTTCAACGCATTCGTCGCCGACACCTATGCGGCGATCGCCGGTGATCCTCCCGAGGGGCTGCCGACGTTCGCCGACGGTCTACGCTCCGCTGTCCTGACCCAGGCCGTCATCGAATCCGCGGCCACCGACCGATGGGTGGAGGTGCCCCGATGAAACTCGGCTTCCTCACTGCCTGCTTCCCGGACCGGAGCCTGGAGGAGATCGCGGCCTGGGCCGCGTCCTGCGGGTACGAGGCACTCGAAGTCGCGGCCTGGCCGGATCTCGGCGACAGGCCCTACACCGCGACCCATCTCAAGGCGGAGACCTTCACCCCCGGCGAGGCCGAACGCGTCACCGAGCTGTTCGCGACGCACAACCTGACCCTGTCCTCACTGGCCTACTACGACAACAACCTGCACCCCGACCCGACGGAGCGGTCCGCCGTCAACCAGCACGTGCTGGCCTGCCTCGACGCCGCCGCGCTGACCGGCTGCCCCACGGTCGGCACGTTCGTCGGCCGCGACCCGGGCAAAAGCGTCGCCCAGAACATGCGCGAAGCCGAGGCCGTGTTCGCGCCGCTCGTCGACCGGGCCGGGGAGTTGGGCGTCAAGCTCGTCATCGAGAACTGCGTCATGGAGGGCTGGCATCCCGACGGCTACCCCGGAAACCTCGCCTACTCCCCCGAACTGTGGGAGTGGATCTTCTCACTGGGGCTGTACCTCAACTTCGACCCCTCGCACCTGGTCTGGATGGGCATCGATCCCGTGGCCGCCGTCCGCCCCTACGTCGACCACGTGGCGCACGTCCAGGCGAAGGACATCGAGACGTTCCCCGAACTGCGCAACCGGTACGGCTACCCCGGCAAGGCCGTGGGCCGGACCGATCCCTGGGACGTCGGCTGGTGGCGCTATCGCGTTCCGGGGCTGGGAGAGGTCGACTGGAGGCGCCTGATCGACGTGCTCTACGAGGGCGGATACGACGGCGTCATGTCCGTGGAACACGAGGACCCGGTCTGGGGCGGCACCGAAGAACGCGTCCGCACCGGTCTCCGCATCGCCCATCGAACCCTGCGCCCCCTGATCGTCATGTGACCTTCTGTACACGAGC
>NZ_JBHVYI010000123.1:7712-21883 GCF_042880975.1 Streptomyces sp. NPDC058289 | reverse complement strand
GGGCCGAGGTCATGGGTCAGCCGAGGTCATGGGTCAGTGGGGCTGCCCGTCTCGGGGCCGGGGCTACGCCGCCAGGCCCAGGGCCGCCATGCGCTTGGTGTGCGCCTTGGTGATCCGGGTGAACATCTCGCCGACGGCCGCCAGGTCGAAGCCGGCCGCCATCCCGTCCACCCCGCCGACCAGCATGGTGGAGAGCGCGTCGCGCTCGGCGACCACGCGCTGCGCCTGCGACAGCGCCTCGCCCATCAACCGGCGGGCCCACAGCGCGAGCCGGCCGCCGCAGCGCGGGTCGGCCTCGATGGCGGCGCGCACCTTCTCGACGGCGAAACCGCCGTGGCCGGTGTCGTCGAGCACGCTCACGACGAGCCCGCGGGTGTCGGTGTCCAGGTGGGTGGCCACCTCGCGGTAGAAGTCACTGGCGATGGAGTCGCCGACGTAGGCCTTGACCAGGCCCTCCAGCCAGTCCGACGGGGCGGTCTGGCGGTGGAAGTCGTCGACGCCCTTGGCGAAGGGCTCCATCGCGGCGGTGGCGTCCTCGTCGATCGCGGCGAGCCGGTCGCGCAGGCGCTCGAAGTGGTGGAACTCGGCGGAGGCCATCTTCGCGAGCTCGGCCTTGTCACCGAGGGTGGGCGCGAGCTTCGCGTCCTCCGCGAGGCGTTCGAAGGCCGCGAGTTCGCCGTACGCGAGCGCCCCGAGCAGATCCACCACGGCGGCCCGGTACTGCGGCGAGGCGGAGGCCGTGGCCCAGTCCTGGGCGGCGATGCCGGCTGCCTCGGCGGGGGCGCTTTCGTCGGCGGGCGATGCGTTTTCAACGGTCGACATGCACCGCACAATAGCTCGCCGAAAGGCACCGTGAACCACCTGCTCAGTCCACGCAAACGCGCCTACCTGGTGAATTCACCCGACACAGCTGCGAGATTCCGGGGTACAGTGGTAATGCGCCTGCCGAACACTCGGCGGGCCATCCCGAATGAGGATGCCCGGTCGGTGGCCCGATCGGCTCCACCCGACCGCCCTCGGCGTGATGCGCACGTTCATACGTCGCCTCCCAAGAGGGGCCCCCTCAGCGGCATAAAGCGCCTGAGCGATGGCTCGTGGTCCCGCGCAGCTTCGTACGTACGTAGTAGTACTGCAAGCCCGGCACGGTACGACCCCCCTCGCCGCCTCGCGCCGCGTCTCACAGAAGAGGCAGCACCCTGACTACGTTCCGAGACCTCGGGATCTTTCCCGAGACGGCCGAAGCCCTTGAGGCCGTCGGCATTGTGTCCCCCTTCCCGATCCAGGAGATGACCCTCCCCGTCGCCATGTCCGGCACGGACGTCATCGGCCAGGCCAAGACCGGTACCGGCAAGACGCTCGGTTTCGGCCTCCCCCTGCTGGAGCGCGTCGTCGTCCCCGCGGACGTCGAGGCCGGCCGTTCCACGCCGGACCAGCTCACCGACGCCCCGCAGGCCCTCGTGGTGGTTCCGACCCGCGAGCTCTGCACCCAGGTCACCAACGACCTCCTCACCGCGGGCAAGGTCCGCAACGTCCGCGTCCTCGCCATATACGGCGGCCGCGCGTACGAGCCTCAGGTCGAGGCGCTCAAGAAGGGCGTCGACGTCATCGTCGGCACCCCGGGCCGCCTGCTCGACCTGGCCGGTCAGAAGAAGCTCGACCTCTCCAAGGTCAAGGCCCTCGTCCTGGACGAGGCCGACGAAATGCTCGACCTGGGCTTCCTGCCCGACGTCGAGCGGATCATGAGCTACCTGCCGGCCAAGCGTCAGACGATGCTGTTCTCGGCGACCATGCCGGGTGCGGTCATCGGACTGGCCCGCCGGTACATGACCCAGCCGACGCACATCCGCGCCGTCTCCGAGGACGGTGAGGGCGCGACCGTCGCCAACACCACGCAGCACGTCTTCCGTGCGCACAACATGGACAAGCCGGAGCTCGTCTCCCGCATCCTGCAGGCCGAAGGCCGCGGGCTCGCCATGATCTTCTGCCGCACCAAGCGCACCGCGGCCGACATCGCCGAGCAGCTCGAGAAGCGCGGCTTCGCGTCCGGCGCCGTCCACGGCGACCTGGGCCAGGGCGCCCGCGAGCAGGCGCTGCGCGCCTTCCGCAACGGCAAGGTCGACGTGCTGGTCTGCACCGACGTCGCCGCGCGCGGCATCGATGTCGAGGGTGTCACCCACGTCATCAACTACCAGACGCCCGAGGACGAGAAGACCTTCCTGCACCGCGTGGGCCGCACCGGCCGCGCGGGCAAGAAGGGCATCGCCGTCACCCTGGTCGACTGGGACGACATCCCGCGCTGGCAGCTGATCAACAAGGCGCTGGAGCTGGACTTCCACGACCCGGTGGAGACGTACTCCACGTCCCCGCACCTGTACGAGCAGATGAACATCCCGGCCGGCACCAAGGGCGTCCTGCCGCGCGCCGAGCGCACGCGGGCCGGCCTGAAGGCCGAGAACCTGGAAGACCTGGGCGAGACCGGCGGCCGCGGTGGCCGTGGCGGCCGCGACGGTGGCCGTGACAGCGGTCGTGACGGTGGCCGCGACCGTGGTCGCGATGCCGGACGCGATGCCGGACGAGACGGTGGACGTGACGGTGGCCGCAGTGCCGCTGCCCCGGTCACCGAGGAGCGTCCCGCCCGCACCCCGCGCCAGCGTCGCCGCACCCGTGGCGGCTCGGACCAGGGCGCCGAGCTCCTGACCCCGGTGACCGCCGAGGCCACCCCGGTCAGCCCGGTCGCCGCGGCCGCTCCGGCGGTTCAGGCGGTCCAGGCGGTCCAGGCGGTCCAGGCGGTCCAGTCTCCGGAGGCTCCGGCCGCCGACGAGGCGCGCAAGCCGCGCCGTCGCCGGACCCGGTCGGCCGCTCCGGCCGCCACCTTCGTCGCCCCCGCGACGGCGCTGGAACCCCTGGCCCCGTTCGTCGTGGAGCCCGAGCCCGACTTCCAGATGGCCCCGATGGTGGAGCCGGTCCGCGCCCCCCGCAGCAGCGCCCCGCGCAGCGGCGCCCCGCGCAGCAGTGCCCCGCGTGCCCGCGCCCCCCGCAAGGCTGCAGCCGCCCCGGTGGCCGAGGTCGTCGCCCAGGCCGCCGTGGTCGAGGCCCCGGCCGCTCCGGTCGTCGCCGCTGTCGCGGTCGTCGAGGAGGCTCCGGTCAAGCCGAAGCGCACGCGGACCCGCAAGGTCGCCGCTGCCGCCCCGGAGGCTCCGGCCGCCGAGGTTGCCGCTCCGGCCGCCGAGGAGGCTCCGGTCAAGCCGAAGCGCACACGGACCCGCAAGGCCGTCGCCGCGGTGGAGACCCCGGAGGCGTAACGCCCTGCCGATGGCCCCGGTCCCCTTTCGAGGGGGCCGGGGCCATCGGCGTACCCGGGCCGCGCGGAGCTCCCGTACGGGCGTACGGGCCGGTAACCTCGGGCCATGAGCAAGCCCCCGACCCTCACGCTCCCGCCCACGGCCCGTGCGTACCGCCTGGCCACGGCCCGCGGCGAGTTCGCCGTGCACGAGGCCGTGCCCGGCGGGCCGGCCCGCGGTACCGCCCTGCTGGTGCCCGGCTACACCGGCAGCAAGGAGGACTTCAACGGCCTCCTCGAGCCGCTGTCCGCCGCCGGGTACCGGGTGGTCGCCGTCGACGGCCGCGGGCAGCACGAGAGCGGCGGCCCGCGCACGCAGGCTCCGTACGCCCTGGCAGAACTGGCGCGGGACGTCCTCGCGCAGACCGCCGCCCTGGGCGCGGCCGGTCCGGTGCACCTGCTGGGGCATTCGCTGGGCGGGCTGATCGTCCGGGCGGCCGTGGTCCGCGATCCGGCCCCGTACGCCAGCCTCACGCTGCTGAGCAGCGGCCCGGGCGCGGTCTGCGCGGACCAGCAGGGCCGTACGAAGCTTCTGATCTCGGCGCTGGAGGCGATGGGCGACGACATGCCGGGCATCTGGGCGGCCATGCGCGCCATGGACCCGCGCGACGCACCCCCCGAGGACCCGGCCCTCGCGGCCTTCCTGCGCGCCCGCTGGCTCGGGACCGTCCCCGAGCAGCTGATGGTCACCGGCCGGGCGCTGATCGAGGAGCCGGACCGGATCGACGAGCTCGCCGCTGCGGCACCCGGGCTGGCGAAACTGGTGCTGTCCGGGGCGTCGGACCCGGTGTGGCCGGTGTCGGAGATGGACGGGATGGCGCGCCGGCTGGGCGCGGCGCGGGTGGTGGTCCCGGGGACGGAACACTCTCCGAACGCCGAGGATCCTGCGGCCACGGCGGCGGCGCTGGCGGCGTTCTGGAGGGCCTCCGAGGGGTCCGTCGAGGGGTCCGTCGAGGGGCCTCTGACGTCTCCGGTACCCGTTAGTAGTTAGACAAGGAAAAAATTTCCTTAGCGTAGGGAATGTTTGCGGCTTACACTTCGTTAACCCTGTACAAGGAGAAACACTGACGAAGGGAGAAGCCCCATGCGCTTCGAGATTCTGCGCCTGGACGACGTCGACGGATCTGCCGTGGACAGCACCGTCGTGGACGCGGCCTCCGTCAACCGGATCGTGCAGCAGGCCGCGGCCGTCGGCCAGCGCATCCTGATCCGACCGGCTGAGACCGTGTCCAACTGACCGCGTCCACCTATTCGCCGAACGCCCCCGCACCGATCCCGGTGCGGGGGCGTTCGCATGCGCGGCGGCGGCGGGCGGCGCTACGAGGTCTGGATCACCTGGAGCACGCCGTTGATGATCTGCTGGACGGCGATCGCGGACAGCATCATGCCCGCCAGGCGCGTCACGAGGACCACGCCACCGTCCTTGATCACCCGGATGATGACGAGCGAGTAGCGCATCACCACCCACAGCACGATGTGCATCGCGACGATCGCGGCCCACACCGAGAACTGACCGGTGACCCCGTCGGCCTTCTGGACGGCCAGGATCACCGAGACGATCGCGCCGGGCCCGGCGAGCAGCGGCATCCCGAGCGGGACGAGCGCGACGTTCACGTCCTTGGTCTGCTTCGGTTCGTCGGTCTTGCCGGTGAGCAGGTCGAGCGCGATGAGCAGGAGCAGCAGCCCGCCCGCGATCATCAGGGCCGGCACGGAGACGTGCAGGTAGTCGAGGATCTGCTGGCCGCAGAGGCCGAAGACGGCGATGACGCCGAAGGCGACGCAGACGGCCTGCCAGGCCATGCGGCGCTGCACCTTGGCGGGGCGGCCGGAGGTCAGCGCGAGGAAGATGGGCGTGATCCCCGGAGGGTCCATAATCACAAAAAGCGTGAGAAAGAGGGATCCGAAGACGGCGAAATCGAGCACAGTGATGCCTTGCAGGAGAGGGGTGTCACGAAAAAGGTGGAAGAGCAGGAGGGGGCGGCGGCAGAGGTCAGCCGCGTACGCGTCCACCGGCGCCGGGGACCGGGAACGCCCCGGTGGCACGGCGGGTGATCTCGCCGTAGATCTCGGGGTCGGTCGTGTACTCCCCGAGGCGGCAGGTCTTGCGGCTGCCGTGGTAATCGCTGGACCCGGTGGTCAGCAGACCGAGATCGGCGGCCAGGCCGCGCAGGCGCGCGCGGGTGGCCTCGTCGTGGTCCATGTGGTCGACCTCGATGCCGTCGAGGCCGGCCGAGGCGAGTGCGGCTATCGCGCTCTCGGGCACGCAGGTGCCGCGCTTGACGGCGGCGGGGTGGGCGAAGACGGTGACCCCGCCGGCCGCCTTGACCAGGCGGATCGCGTCGAAGGGGTCGAGCTCGTGCTTCTCGGCGTACGCGCGGCCCCCGTCGGCGAGCCAGTCCGCGGTGAACGCGTCCGACACGGTGCGCACGACGCCCAGCTCGACGAGCGCGGCGGCGATGTGCGGGCGGCCCACGGAACCCTCGCCGGCGATCCGGTCCACCCGCTCCCAGGTGATGTCCACCCCGAGGTCCCGCAGCTTGCCGACCATGGCCTGCGCGCGGGGGGTGCGGTCGTCGCGTACGAGCTCCCGCTCACGGGAGAGCTCGGGCTCCTCGGGATCGAAGAGGTACGCCAGCATGTGCATGCCGATGCCGTCGAGCCGGCAGCTCAGCTCGGCGCCGGTCACCAGGGTCAGCCCCTGGGGCAGCGCGGCGATGGCCTCGCGGTATCCGGCAACGGTGTCGTGGTCGGTCAGCGCCACCACGTCGAGCCCTGCACCGGCGGCGTTGCGCACCAGCTCGGCGGGGGTGTCCGTACCGTCCGAGGCCGTGGAGTGGGCGTGCAGATCGATGCGCACAGCCGAACTCCAGGGTTCACACGCGGACGGGGGACACTCCAGGATACCGTCCGCTTTTCCCGGTACGGGCCCCACCGGACCGGCCGCGCCGGGGACCGCCGGACGGAGTCCGGCGCAGCGCCGCGAAGCCGGGGAGGCCCGCCAGGGCCGAGCCGCGCGAGCGGCGCGTCAGGAAGGTGAGGACAAAATGCGGGGGCTCAGGGCTCCGCAGGGCAGCAGCTCGACCTCGGATCCCGCGTCGCGCAGGTCGGTCAGGACCAGCTCGTCATACATCAGCAGGCCCGACTGCTCGGGCCAGACGATCGCCCAGAGCCACAGCCCGCGCGCCTCTCCGGCGAAGACGGCCCGGTCCTCGGGGACGCCGGTGACGTGCCAGAGCGGCGTCGGGCGCCCGGCGGCGACCACCTTGGCGTGCGGCGGGGCGGAGACGTTCATGTAGCGGCCCGGGTCGGGGGCGTCGAGGCCGGCGAACCGCGCGCCCAGGCCGACGCCCAGCTCCTCGGCGATCAGCAGCAGCTCGCCGATGCCGCCGAGCGGGCCGGGACCCGAGCAGGCCACGGCGGTGGCCCGGCCGCCGCTGCGGTCGTCACCGGCGGAGGCGATCCCGGTGAACAGCCAGCCGACGGGCAGCGGCCAGGGCATCCAGACCGGTACCTGCGCCCGGTTCACCACCACGCCCAGGCCTTCGACGCTCGGCGGGATCACGGGCTGCAGGGGATGGACGGTGCCGTGTATCGCGCACTGCCAGGAGTCGGCGAAAAGACCGGGCGCCCTGACCCGGCCACCACACTTCGGGCAACTCGGTTCGCCCCTCATAAGAAGCCACGCTCCTCCCCGCCGCGCGCCCCGTCAAGATGCGATCACCCGTCCGGGCGGCCGGGCGGCGGCCGGGTGCTCAGTCCAGTGGGACTGCCGTACGCAGAGGGTCCCGCAGATCCGTGCCGCGCGCGAGCCAGCGTTCCTGCAGGGCGGCCGCTCCGTGGACCCGTTTCCATGCCGCCTCGTTCGCCGTCATCGGCAGGAGGGGGAAGAAGGAGACGGGGTCCATCGGGTCGTCCAGGGCGAGGTCCTCCACCAGTCCGCCCGGCTCCGCGACGAGCACGGAGGTGAACGGGGCTCCGTCCCACAGGGGTTCGCCCACGTCCAGTGAGGCGCCGGGCGTCACGATGAGTCCTTCCACCTGGGGCGACGCCGCCAGTACGGCCAGCGGCCGCAGCAGCTTGTCGGTGGGCGCGAGCCCGCCCCGTACGGTCAGCACGAGCTCCGCGCGCGGGCCGCGGACCGGGTCGGCGACCACCGTCGTCGGGTCGGTCATGGGTTGGGCGGACATGCCGAGGGTCGCGTACCGCACGAGGTCGCCCTCGGTGAAGCGGAGGACTTCGAAGCGGTCGGTGCCGAGGAAGGTGACGGCGGCGCGGGCGTCGGGTTCGCCGAGCGCGGCGCGCAGCCGGGCTTCCACAAGGGCCAGAATTTCTGCCATGGAGCGAGCATAGAACTCGTATCAGCCGGGTAAAGAGCGGCTCTTGACCATCCGTCGGCTGATATCGTTGACCGCTGGTCGGGGACGCTCTCAGAAGAGAAGTTTCAGTGCCCCGGCGACAGGACGTCCCTTACGGGGGACCGGCCGGAGGAGGTGGGGCTGCGGTGCATCGAAGTCGATCGCACAGTACGTGCGGTACCTCTCGCTCTTCCACTTCGCCGACGGGCGCGCCGCGCCCCCTTTGATCCGCGCGTCTTTGAATCGACACGTCGGATCGGTCGAAGAGCGACGGAAGAACTGTGTCCTCCCGTCCTGCCTGATCCTTCCGCCTGCCCGCCCGGACTGCCGACCGGGTGAGCGTGCCGTTCGGAAGGACCTCCCACCCGTACGGTCCGCAGCCGTGCGCGCGAAGGAGCCTGCCATGTCGATGCTGCCCTACCTCCGTGCCGCCGTCCGCCCCGCACTGCGCAGGTCCACGCCGGCGCAGCCGGGCTACGACACCACCCGCGACCCGTCCGCGAACAGCGCGGTGGTCGACTGCGCCGTCTACCGCGACGGGCGGCGCGACGTGCGCGCGCAGGGAGCCTCCTGCCTGACGCCCCGTGAGGCGCTGCGCGAGGTCCGCGCGGACGGCGGATTCGCGTGGATCGGCCTGCACGAGCCGACGGAAGCCGAGTTCGCCGGAATCGCCGCCGTGTTCGGGCTGCACCCGCTCGCGGTGGAGGACGCGGTGCACGCGCACCAGCGGCCGAAGCTGGAGCGCTACGACGACACCCTCTTCACCGTCTTCAAGACGATCCACTACGTCGAACACGCCGAACTCACCGCCACCAGCGAGGTGGTGGAGACCGGCGAGGTGATGTGCTTCACCGGCCCCGACTTCGTCATCACCGTCCGGCACGGCGGCCACGGCTCCCTCAAGGGGCTGCGCCACCGCCTCCAGGACGATCCGGCGCTCCTCGCCAAGGGCCCGTCCGCCGTCCTGCACTCCCTCGCCGACCACGTGGTCGACGGGTACATCGCCGTCGCCGCGGCCGTCCAGGACGATATCGACGAGGTGGAGAGCGAGGTCTTCGCCGCCCCCGCCAAGGGCAGTGCGCGCGGCGGCGACGCGGGCCGCATCTACCAGCTCAAGCGCGAGGTGCTGGAGTTCAAGCGGGCCGTCTCCCCGCTGCTGCGTCCCATGGAGCTGCTCAGCGAGCGCCCGATGCGGCTGGTGGAGCCCGACATCCAGAAGTACTTCCGCGACGTCGCCGACCACCTGGCCCGCGTGCACGAGCAGGTCGTCGGCTTCGACGAGCTGCTGAACTCCATCCTCCAGGCCAACCTGGCGCAGGCGACCGTCGCGCAGAACGAGGACATGCGCAAGATCACCTCATGGGCGGCGATCATCGCCGTGCCCACGATGATCTGCGGCGTGTACGGAATGAACTTCGAGCACATGCCGGAGCTCCAGTGGCGCTACGGCTATCCGATGGTCATGGTCGCCATCGCCGGGACCTGTTTCACCATCCACCGGGCCCTGCGGCGCCACGGCTGGCTGTGAGCGCACTGGCTGTGAGGGCGCGGGGGCCGCTGGCTACCCTGTGCGCATGACTCTCAGCGCGCTCGATCTGGCCCTCGTCGAGGAGGCCACCAAGAAGTCCGGCCTCATCTGGGTCCGCGGCTCCGGGGCGGACCGCGGCCTGTGGCACGCCTGGGTGGACGGCGCGGCGCACGTGCTCGGCGACGGGCCCGGGGAGCAGCCGTTCCCGGGGCTCGCGGACGGGGCGGCGGCCGAGGTGACCGTGCGCAGCAAGGACAAGGGCGGCCGGCTCGTCGCGTGGACGGCGACCGTACGCGAGCTCGTGCCCGGCAGCGAGCCGTGGGAGGCCGCGGTGGCCGAGCTCAAGGGCAAGCGGCTCAACGCGCCCGACTCCGCCGAGATGACCGAACGCTGGGCGCGGGAGTGCCGGCTGCTGCGCCTGGAGCCGGAGTCGGTCCGGGCCGACCTCCCCGAGGGTTCGCTGGCGGCGGCTCCGCTGGGCTCGCCGGCGACGACCCGGCAGCCCATCCCGGCGGGGCTGCCGAAGCTGCTGCTGAAGCGGAAGAAGAAGGCGGGCCGCTAGGGGGTGTCGTCAAACTCCCTTCTGCCTCGCGGCGCCTAGCCCTGCGGGTTGGCGCCCTGGCCGGAGCCGCCCTCCTGGTCCTTGGTCGTGGGCAGCTCGGAACCGTAGTCCACCGTCTGGTCGGGCGCGGGCGCCGTGAGATCGACCGGCTTGCCCCATTCCGCGAGGGTCACCCGGCCGGCGCCGCCCGCGCGTTCCATGAGGAGCGGGTACGGCGTGCCCTCCAGGGAGACCGAGAGCTTGCCGCCCTTGCCCTGGTCCGCCGAGACCTGGACGGCGCGGGTGGGCCCGACCTTGGTGTAGTCCTCGCCCTTGGTGAGCTTCCCGTCGAGCCCGAGCAGCCCGTCGAGCATGACCTGCATGTCGGTGAGGCCGCGGAACTGCTTGTAGGAGGGGTCGCCCTCGGGCACCTTGACGAACTTGTCGCCGAGCTTGCCGGCCGCTTCGGACTGGCCCCAGAAGGCGGCGCCCGCCTTGAGGTAGAGCTGCTCCCCGACCCGCAGCAGCTGGAAGGTGGTGTCGTCCTGGGACTTCACCTCGCCGGAGCCGCCGTCCGCCCCGAGCCGCATGTCCAGGGTGAAGGACTTGCCGCCGCTGACGAGCGTGCCGGAGAGGTGGACCGACCGGGCCCCGGTGACGGCCGTCTTCGCCTTGTCCTCGATCTGGTCGGCGGACAGTTTCCCGACCCCGTTCGTCCCCTCGTCGGGATCCGCTCCGCACCCCGTGCCGACGACGGCCAGGCCCGCGCACAGGGCACTGACGAAGGCGGCCCGGCGCAGCCGCGGGGCGGGGAAGTAGGCGGTCACGGGCAGGTGCCCCTCTCGTTGCGTGGCGAGCAGCTGGCAGCGTACCCGCCCGTACACGGGCCCCTGCGCGGCGCCCGCGTGCAGCTCGTGGGGACGCGCGTGCGGAGGTCGCGGGGCACTGCGGGGATGCCCGGCCGGACGGCCCCACCAGGAGGTTGCGTGCGGTACGGGCTAACCTGAGGGACGGCAGTACCGGTGATCGACGGATGACGCAGCTCGTAGGAGGCGCTCGGATGGCGGCAGGCGCCCCACGGATCTTCGTCTCGCATCTGTCGGGTGTGCCCGTCTTCGACCCCAACGGCGACCAGGTGGGCCGGGTACGCGACCTCGTCGCGATGCTCCGCGTGGGCGGTCGGCCGCCCCGGCTGCTCGGCCTGGTGGTCGAGGTCGTCAGCCGGCGCCGGATCTTCCTGCCCATGACCCGGGTGACGGGCGTCGAGTCCGGCCAGGTGATCACCACCGGCGTGGTCAACATGCGGCGCTTCGAGCAGCGCCCCACCGAGCGGCTCATCCTCGGCGAGCTGCTGGACCGGCGGGTGCGCCTGGTCGCGGACGACGAGGAGGTCACCGTCCTGGACGTGGCCATCCAGCAGCTGCCGGCCCGGCGCGACTGGGAGATCGACCGGATCTTCGTACGGAAGGGCAAGTCGGGCGCGCTGCGGCGGCGCGGCGAGACCCTGACCGTGGAGTGGTCGGCGGTGACGGGCTTCTCGCTGGAGGAGCACGGGCAGGGCGCCGAGAACCTGGTCGCCACCTTCGAGCAGATGCGCCCCGCGGACGTGGCGAACGTCCTGCACCACCTGACGCCGAAGCGGCGCGCCGAGGTGGCGAGCGCACTGGACGACGACCGGCTCGCGGACGTCATGGAGGAGCTGCCCGAGGACGAGCAGGTGGAGATCCTCGGCAAACTGAAGGAGGAGCGCGCGGCCGACGTCCTGGAGGCGATGGACCCGGACGACGCGGCCGACCTGCTCTCGGAGCTGCCGGAGGACGACAAGGAACGGCTGCTGACGCTGATGCGGCCGGACGACGCCGCGGACGTGCGGCGCCTGCTGTCGTACGAGGAGAACACCGCGGGCGGTCTGATGACCACGGAGCCGATCGTGCTGCGGCCCGACGCGACGGTCGCCGACGCGCTGGCCCGCGTACGGCAGTCGGACCTGTCGCCGGCGCTGGCGGCCCAGGTGTACGTGTGCCGGCCGCCGGACGAGACGCCGACGGGCAAGTACCTGGGGACGGTGCACTTCCAGCGGCTGCTGCGCGATCCGCCGTTCACCCTGGTCAGCTCGATCGTGGACACGGGTCTGGCGCCGCTGCGGCCGGACGCCTCGCTGCCGGTGG
Source organism: Streptomyces sp. NPDC058289 (assembly GCF_042880975.1). Classification (NCBI taxonomy): domain Bacteria; kingdom Bacillati; phylum Actinomycetota; class Actinomycetes; order Kitasatosporales; family Streptomycetaceae; genus Streptomyces; species Streptomyces sp. NPDC058289. Next base: position 9,951 of record NZ_JBHVYI010000123.1, on the reverse strand, counting down.
TGACCAGCTACCTGGCCGCGTACAACATGGTCGCGGTCCCGGTCGTCGACGAGAGCGGCTCGCTGCTGGGCGCGGTCACCGTGGACGACGTGCTGGACCACCTGCTGCCGGACGACTGGCGGGAGACGGACTTCCATTCGGAGGGCGCCGGCGGGCCCGAGGACTCCGAGCGTGCGGAAGGAGCCCTGCGTGGGAACTGACCGGGGGCGCGGCGACCAGGCCGCGCGCGAACGGCGGCGCGAGCAGGCCCGGGAACGGCGCGAACAGGCGCGGCTCCAGGCGCGCGAGCACGGGCTGGCGGCGGAGGCGGCGGAACGTTCCTCCGACACGCACCGCGAGCGCGCGAAGAGCGGATCCTCGGGGTCTGCCGGCTCCTCGACCGGGTCCAGCGCGCTGTCGCGCTCGCGCACCCGGCTCGACCTGCCGCGCCCGGCCCGCCGGCGGCTGCTGCCGGAATACGATCCGGAGGCCTTCGGGCGGCTGTCGGAGCGGGTCGCACGGTTCCTCGGCACGGGCCGGTTCATCGTCTGGATGACGATCGTCATCATCATCTGGGTGCTGTGGAACATCTTTGCGCCCGGACACCTGCGCTTCGACCAGTACCCCTTCATCTTCCTGACCCTGATGCTGTCGCTCCAGGCCTCCTACGCGGCCCCGCTGATCCTCCTGGCGCAGAACCGCCAGGACGACCGGGACCGGGTCAACCTGGAGCAGGACCGCAAGCAGAACGAACGCTCACTGGCCGACACCGAGTACCTGACCCGGGAAATCGCGGCCCTGCGGATGGGTCTGGGGGAGGTCGCCACGCGCGACTGGATCCGGTCCGAGTTCCAGGATCTGATCAAGGAGATGGACGAGCGGCGGCTATTCCCCGCGGAGAGTGACGAAGGCGACCGCTAGCAGCCTTTCCTGAGGCCCGCTACCGAGCCGTACCATCGGGGCATGGCTACCGACACAAGCTCCGCCTCCGCCGCTGCCGTGCCCGAACAGGACGCGATCCTGGACGCGCTGGCGACGGTGAACGACCCCGAGATCCACCGGCCGATCACCGAGCTGGGCATGGTCAAATCGGTGGAGATCGGCGACGGCGGCGAGGTCGCCGTCACCGTGTTCCTGACCGTGTCGGGCTGCCCCATGCGCGAGACCATCACCAACCTGGTCACCGAGGCCGTGCAGAAGGTCCCCGGCGTCACCTCGGTCGCCGTCACGCTGGACGTGATGAGCGACGAGCAGCGCAAGGACCTCGCGGCGACCCTGCGCGGCGGCACCGCCGAGCGCGAGGTCCCCTTCGCCCAGCCCGGCTCCCTGACCCGCGTCTACGCGGTCGCCTCCGGCAAGGGCGGCGTCGGCAAGTCCTCGGTCACCGTGAACCTGGCGGCGGCGATGGCGGCCGACGGCCTCAAGGTCGGTGTCGTCGACGCCGACATCTACGGCCACAGCGTGCCGCGCATGCTCGGCGTGGAGGGCCGCCCCACCCAGGTCGAGAACATGATCATGCCGCCGTCGGCGCACGGCGTGAAGGTCATCTCCATCGGCATGTTCACCCCGGGCAACGCGCCCGTGGTGTGGCGCGGTCCGATGCTGCACCGGGCCCTCCAGCAGTTCCTGGCCGACGTGTTCTGGGGCGACCTGGACGTCCTGCTGCTCGACCTGCCGCCGGGCACGGGCGACATCGCGATCTCCGTGGCCCAGCTCGTGCCCAACGCCGAGATCCTCGTCGTGACCACCCCGCAGCAGGCGGCGGCCGAGGTCGCGGAGCGGGCCGGCTCGATCGCCGTGCAGACCCACCAGAAGATCGTCGGCGTCGTCGAGAACATGTCCGGGCTGCCCTGCCCGCACTGCGACGAGATGGTCGACGTGTTCGGCTCCGGCGGTGGCCAGAAGGTCGCCGACGGCCTGACCAAGACGATCGGCGCTGCCGTACCGGTGCTGGGCTCGATCCCGATCGACGTCCGCCTGCGCGAGGGCGGCGACGACGGCACCCCGGTCGTCCTGTCCGACCCCGACTCCCCCGCCGGTGCGGCCCTGCGCGCCATCGCCGGCAAGCTCGGCGGCCGCGCCCGCGGCCTGGCCGGCATGTCGCTGGGGATCACCCCGCGCAACAAGTTCTGACGCGAGAAGAAAGGGGGGGACCGGCGGGGTGATTTGCACGCCGGTCCCCCCATTTTGACGTCCTGCGCGTGCGTCCTACGCGCTGCTGTCTCGTATAAACAACAGAAGCAGCCGACGAATGTCCAAG
>NZ_JBHVYI010000123.1:0-7702 GCF_042880975.1 Streptomyces sp. NPDC058289 | reverse complement strand
CTCGGGTCTGGGGGGCTCGTTTTGGTTAAAAAGAGACCGGCAACCCCCCGCCCCCCACGTTCTCCCGCTATACGATGGGGGGGGCCCGGCGCGGAGATTTCCTCGCCGGTCCCCCCTTTTTCACGTCCTGCTCGTGCGTCCTACTCGTACGCCGCCAGGTCGCCGATCACCGAGAAGCCGATCCCGTACGCGCTCATCCCGCGCCCGTACGCACCCAAGTGCACCCCGCTCCCGGTCGATCCGGCCAGAACCCAGCCGAACTCCGACTCGCGGTAGTGGAACGGCGTCGGCTCCCCGTCCACGGGCAGCGACAGCGTCGACCAGTCCGGCCCCGCGAGGTCGTCCGCGAGCTCCCACGCGGCCTCGGTCTGCTGGTCGAGCCAGTCGTCGCGCAGGCTGTGGTCCATCTGCCCCGGCCAGCTGTAGGCCAGCAGCCCCGAGCCGGCCAGCCAGGCCGCCGAGGAGACCGAGGTGGCCTCCAGGACGCCGGTGCCGTCGGCGGTGCGGCGCAGCGGGTTGCTGGCCACCGTGACGACCACCGCGAAGCGCTCCTTCTCCCCGGTGGCGATCTCGCCGCGGGCGGAGGGCTCGTCACCGTGACCGGTCGAGCCGTGCTCCACGGTGCCGTCGGCTCCCGCGGCGACCTGCATCAGCCAGCGGGGGCCGGTGAAGGCCCCGTCCAGCCCGTACCAGGGGAAGTCGGCCCGCAGGTACCCCTCGGCCGCCCGGCGGGCGGCAGGGACGGGCGGGGCGGCCGCGTCCGGGGGTTGCGGATGGTCCTGGGGTGCGGGCGTCTGTGCCTCGGCGGGCTGCGTGCCTACCCGGCTACTGCTCGTCGTCTCCATCTGCGCGGCCTCTCGTTCCGTGGGATCCGGAACGGCCCACCCCCCTCGGGCGTCCTGGGTCCGGACTCAAAGGAGGATAGCCATCCGACCGCGGTTCGCCGGGCAGGCGGGCGCGCGCGTGGTCCGTGGTGGCGTCAGGTCGCGTCGGCGTCGTAGCGCGTGCGCTGCTCCTGCGCCGGGGTCACGGGCTTCTTGACCATGTCCGGTCCGGCGCCCGGCGCGGCGGCCGGGAGTGCTCCGCCGGCGGCCTCGGCCGCGTCGGATTCCTTGCCGTTGACCGCGTCGGTGACGTCGTTGAGTTCCTTGCGGAGATCGAAGCTGCTCCGGATCTCCTTGAGGTCCTCGTTCTCGGTCAGCTGCTTGCGGATGAAGTTCTTCGGGTTCAGGTCCTCGAACTCGAAGTCCTTGAATTCCGGCCCGAGCTCGGAGCGGATGTCCTGCTTCGCGCTGTCGGAGAACGCGCGGATCTTCCGGATGACGCCCGTGACGTCCTGGATGACCTTGGGCAGCTTGTCCGGGCCGAAGATGAGAATGGCGAGCACCACGATCGTGACCAGCTCGAGTGCGCCTATGTCGTTGAACACCTTGCCCCGCTCCTCGGCTCTCTTCACGTCAGGCCTGTCACACGGTACCCGGACAGGTCCGCAGGCCAATACATCAGGACCGGCTGATTGCCCGACCGGTTCTGCTTTCACCCGCGCGTCATGAACCGTTCGCCGATCCGAGGACCACTTCCAGCGTGCGCTCCCGGCCCTCGCGCAGCACGGTGAGGGTGAGCCGGTCGCCCGGCCGGTGGGCCCGGATCTTGATCACCAGCTCGTCGCCGCCGTGCACCCGTACCCCGTCGACCTTGGTGATCACGTCGCCCGGCCTGATGCCCGCGCGGGCTCCGGGCCCGCTCGCGGTCACGGCAGGCTTCCCGCCCTCGCCCTTCTCCCCCACCCGGGCCCCGTCGCCGGAGTAGTCCATGTCCAGGGTGACGCCGATGACGGGGTGGGTGGCGCGGCCGGTGCGCATCAGCTCCTCGGCGACGCGCTTGCCCTGGTTCACCGGGATGGCGAAGCCGAGGCCGATGCTGCCGCGCTGCTGTCCGGAGCTGTCCCCGCCGTCGCCTCCGCGGATGGCGCTGTTGATGCCGATGACCTGGGCCTTGGCGTCGAGGAGCGGTCCACCGGAGTTGCCGGGGTTGATGGGGGCGTCGGTCTGGAGTGCGTCGACGTAGCTGACGTCGCTGCCGTCGCCCTTGTCGCCCCCGGCGGTGATGGGGCGGCCGGTGGCGCTGATGATCCCGGCGGTGACGGTGTTGGAGAGGTCGAAGGGCGCCCCGATGGCCACCACCGGGTCGCCGACCTTGACGTTCTCGGAGTTGCCGAGCGCGAGCGGCCGAAGGCCCCGTACCCCGTCGACCTTGACGACGGCCAGGTCGTAGCCGGTGTCGCCGCCGACCAGCTCGGCGGCGACGCTCTCGCCGGTGCTGAAGGTGACCGTTATGGTCCGGGCCCCGTGGACCACGTGGTTGTTGGTGAGGATGTGGCCCTGGCCGTCGAGGACGAAGCCGGTGCCGGTCGAACTGCCCTCCGCGGCGTTGACGTGCAGGGTGACCACGCCGGGCAGTGCGGTGGCGGCGATTCCGGCCACGCTGTCGGGGGCGCGGCCGCCGTCGGCGGGGGCCGCCTGCGGGAGTTCGAGGCGGGTGCCGGCCTGCCGCTCGGCGAGGACGCCGGCGTAGCCGCCGATGCCGCCGGCCAGGAGGGCGGTACCGAGGCCGAGGACGATGCCCTGGCGCAGCCGGACCCGGCGCGAGCCCGCCCTGCCGTGGTCCACCGTCTGGAGCGGCCGCACACCCCACGGGTCGTACCGCGGCACCGCGTCCGGGTCCGCGACGTGCTCCGGCACGGTCCGCGGGGGCGGTACGGATCCCTCGTGCCCGGTAACCGGCTGTGCGGGGCGGCTCCACCACTGGGGCACGGCGGCGGGGACAGGGACGGGCGCCGTCACCGGATCCGCATCGGGACCCGGGTCCGCGTGCTCAGCGGTCCGAGGGGGCGGTACGGATCCCTCGGGCGCGCCGACGGGCTCCGCGGGGCGGCTCCACCACCGGGGCAGGGGGGCGGGGACCGGATCCGCCGCCGGATCGGTCTGCTGACTGTCGGACATGGGTGCTCCCCGCCTGCCTGTCGGTCTCCGCCGGCCGCCCGGGGCGGCGCATCTGGCGGAGATTCAACCAGGTTGCCCGTGCCGCCCGCCCCGGCGGGCCGCACAGGCGGGACGGAGCTACCGTCCCGGACCGCTCAGCGGTACAGGGACACCGGGTGTGCGGAGCCGGTCGGGCGGGAGGGCGCCGGGGAGGCCGCGAGCGGGGAGACCGGGCGGAGCGTCGGGACGGTGCCCGGCTTCGGCAGCCGGTTCTCCCGGACCACCGCGTCGACCACCGGAACCACGGGTCCCGTGCGCGCGGCCGGAGCCTCGCCCCGGGCATTGGGCTCGACCGCTTCCATCGGCAGCGAGCCGCCCAGCGCGATCGCGGCGAGCGACACCGCTCCGGCGGCCACGAACGCGAAGCGGCGCCGCTGCCGGCCCACCTCGTGTATCCGGAAGCCCTGCTGCTGCGGCGCGGCGGCGGCCGCGGGCGGCGCGTAGCCGAAGGACCCGAAGGGGTCGGCTCCCGGCGGCGGGCCGAAGGGTCCGGAAGGCCCTGAGGGGCCCTCGGGGCCGGTCCCCGGCAGCCCCTGCAACCGTGCCAGCAGCCCGGCCGACAGCGGAGGGGGCGCGCTCTCCACGAACATGGTCTTCAGGCGGCGCTGCGCATCGGCCTCGGCCTTGCACTTGGAACACGTCGCCAGGTGCGCCAGTACCCGCTCGCGCGCGTCGTGGCTCAACTCCCCGTCCACGAGGGCGGCGAGCCGGTCGCCCAGGTGGTGTTCCGCGGAGGACGCCTGTTCGGCGGGCGACGGGGACGGACTGATCCCGCTCACTCGGCTCCGCCCTCTCCCCCGGCGCCGGGCGCGCCCACCGCCACACCGGCCAGCGCGCGCTGCTCCGCACGGGCCTCGGGAGACCGGTGCTTGAGCGCCTTGCGCAGGTGCGAACGGCCCCGGTGGATACGGCTGCGCACGGTGCCGAGCTTCACGCCGAGCGTGGCGGCGATCTCCTCGTAGGAAAGGCCCTCGATGTCACAGAGCACCACGGCCGCACGGAACTCGGGCGCGAGGGTGTCCAGCGCCTGCTGTACGTCCGCGTCGAAGTGGGTGTCGTGCAGCACCTGCTGCGGGGACGGCTCACGGCTCGGCAGCCGCTCGGCGGCGTCGTCGGCGAGGGCGTCGAAGCGGATCCGCTGCTTGCGGCGGACCATGTCGAGGAAGAGGTTCGTGGTGATCCGGTGCAGCCAGCCCTCGAAGGTGCCGGGCGTGTACGTGGACAGCGAGCGGAAGACGCGGACGAAGACTTCCTGCGTCAGGTCCTCGGCGTCGTGCTGGTTGCCCGTCAGCCTGTAGGCGAGACGGTAGACCCGCGCACTGTGCGTGCTGACGATCTCCTCCCACGAGGGAGGGGTCCACGCCTGGGAGCCCGCATCGGCGGCGAAGGTCGCGGTGGTTGCGGTGTCTACGGTGCGGAAACGGTCAGCAATGTTGGTCACGGATTTCGGCTCACCGGCCGACCAGAAGAGGCGTCGGAGGACACCCCCACGATCCACAGGCGCAGCCGCACCTCCCCTGTCGGCTCTGGTGGTGTCCAGCGGAATCCCTACCATAGCCACCCCTCCCGTCAGCTCTGGATAAGCATTTTTGCAGTAACTTTGCACGGGCTCCGGGCCCCAGGCCGCTCTTGCGTCTCTACTGCTCTCAACGCCCGGTCCCATCTGCGGGTTCCCGACTCCAGCGGATACAGTCACCGTTGCGCCAACTATGGGGACAGGAGAGGGTCATTACCGGCAACCGGCAGACGAGCTGGGCGTTCGCCGACGCGTTTGTCGCCGAAGACGACGCTCTGCGATGGGCCCGCGACCGGTCCAGGGAAGCGGGACTTCGCTCCGTTTCCCCCGGCACCGGGGCCGCGCTGCGCCTGCTCGCCGCCACCGCGGACGCGAAGGCGGTCGCCGAGATCGGCACCGGAACCGGCGTGTCCGGCATCCACCTCCTGCACGGAATGCGCGCCGACGGGGTCCTGACCACGGTGGATCCCGAAGCGGACCGGCAGGCCTTCGCCCGCCAGGCCTTCCGCGCCGCCGGCTTCGCGGGCAACCGCGCCCGCTTCATCCCCGGCCGCGCGCTGGACGTACTGCCCCGGCTGGCCGACGGCGGATACGACCTCGTCTTCTGCGACGGGGACCCGTCCGAGTCCCTCGACTACCTCGCTGAATCGTTGCGCCTGCTCCGCCCCGGCGGCCTCGTCTGCTTCGAGGGAGTCTTCTCGGACGGCCGTACGGTCGACTCCGCGGCCCAGCCGGTCGAGGTGCTCCGCGTCCGCGAGCTGCTGCGCACCGTCCGCGAGACCCCGGCCCTGGAGGCCGCCCTGCTCCCGGTGGGCGACGGCCTGCTGTGCGCGGTCCGGCGCTGAGCCCGGCGCGGTAGGGGCCGGCCGGTCTTCGGGTGGGCGCAGCAGCTCAGCGCAGCAGCGCGAAGGTCAGCGCGGCCGTACCGCCCAGCGCGGTGCCGGCGAGGAGCTGCGCGGTGGTGTGCGCCTTCAGGACCAGCCGGGACCATCCCACGCCGACGGCGACCAGCACCGCGGGGAGCAGCGCCGGTCCGAAGACCAGCAGCAGGACCATCACGGTGCCGCCGGCCACCGACATGTGGATGGATATCTGCCAGCCGACCGTCACCAGCAGCGAGGACACGAGGCCGACGAGCATCGCGACGACGAGCGCGAAGACGTCGGCCGGGGCGCCGAGCACGCGCAGGAGGGTGATCCCGGCGACGACCGAGACCAGGCTCAGCCCCATCGGGACGACCCGCTGGCGCCGTACCCGGATGTGCTGGTCGGTCAGCGCCCCGCGCCGGACCCCGAGCAGGATGATGCCGATCGGGACCGCTCCGCAGAACAGGGCGCCGAGCAGGCCCCAGCCGAGACCGGGCCACGACCTGGTGCTGTGCCAGCCGATCAGCAGGAGCTGGGCCACCACCAGGTTCGCCGGCGCCAGGACCTCCGTGAGGACCCGGGCCGCCTTCTGACGGGGCGTGCAGTCGGCGAAGGCCGGCGGAGCGGGCGGGGAGAAGGTCACGGTGCGGCTCCGGCGATCACGGTCTGGGGCTCGGCTCGGCTCGGTCCGGGGCTCGGCTGGGGCTGGGTCCCGGCCTCGGGACACAACACTGCCCCGACCGCTTGGTGCGGCCGGGGCAGTGCAGAGAATGCAGCGAAAGTTCTGTCAGCGTCCCTGGGGGATCAGCCGACGACCTTCTTCAGGGCGTCACCCAGGGCGTCCGCCTCGTCCGGAGTCAGCTCGACGACGAGCCGACCGCCGCCCTCGAGCGGTACGCGCATGACGATGCCCCGCCCCTCCTTGGTGACCTCGAGCGGGCCGTCGCCCGTCCGCGGCTTCATGGCCGCCATGCTCGTTCCCCTTCCTGAAACCAGTTCATCGTCAGCCGACGGCCCCATTCAGGCGCCTAGTACCCGGCATCGAACACATTGCTTCCAGGCCATTATCCCGCATGTCAGACCCCGATGACCAACATCGGCTGGGAACGCTTGTGCAACGCGCTTGACCAAAACCACTCATTTCGGGGACACGCCTGCGATACTTCGCCGCCGCGGCACGAGTATGCCCTTCCGTTTATTTGACGCACATCACATGTGCGACCCCGGTCCGGTCCGCCATGCTGACCTTTGCACCGGCCGATACCGGCCGGTAGCCAGCCCGCGACGAAGGGGGACCCCCGGCATGGCCGACAGCGTGCTCTACGAAGTGACCGACGGACTCGCGACCATCACGATCAACCGTCCCGAGGCCATGAACGCCATGAACACCGAGGCCAAGGTCGCCCTGCGCGACGCGGCCCGGGCGGCGGCCGCGGATCCGGCCGTACGGGCGGTCCTGCTCACCGCGGCGGGCAACCGGGCGTTCTGCGTCGGCCAGGACCTCAAGGAGCACGTCGGGTTCCTGGCCGCCGACCGGGAGCACGGCTCCTCACTGACCATGAACACCGTCGCGGAGCACTACAACCCGATCGTCCGGGCGCTGACGGAGATGCCGAAGCCGGTGGTCGCGGGCGTGAACGGCGTCGCGGCGGGCGCGGGATTCGGGTTCGCCCTGGCGGCGGACTTCCGCGTGGTCGCGGACACCGCCTCCTTCAACACCTCCTTCGCGGGGGTCGCCCTGACGGCCGACTCGGGCGTCTCGTGGACGCTGCCCCGCCTGATCGGCGGCTCGCGCGCCTCCGACCTGCTGCTCTTCCCCCGCTCCGTGAAGGCCCAGGAGGCCCTGGACCTCGGCATCGCGAACCGCGTCGTCCCCTCGGACGAGCTGGCGGCCGAAGCGCTGGCCGTGGCCCGGCGACTGGCCGAGGGCCCGACGGTCGCCTACGCGGCGCTGAAGGAGTCCCTGGCGTACGGGGCCTCCCGGTCGCTCTCCGACGCGCTGGACCACGAGGACGTGCTCCAGGCCCGTGCGGGGGCCTCTGAGGACCACGGGATCGCCGTCGCCGCCTTCCTCGCCAAGGAGGCTCCGCGCTACCTGGGGCGCTGAGCATCTCTTGCCCTGCCGGGCGGCGTCATGCGGCCCGGCGTGCAGCCCCGGCTGCGGGTGTGCCGTTCCACCGTTCCCCGGGCTGCGCCCGGACCCCCCTGGGGCTCCGCCCCGGACCCCCGTTCCTCAAACGCCGGCGAGGCTGGATCTACCCAGCCCCTCCGGCGTCTGA
>NZ_JBHVYI010000122.1:0-22161 GCF_042880975.1 Streptomyces sp. NPDC058289 | reverse complement strand
GCGGACCAAGCTGGTCTCCCTGGGCTTCGACGCGAACCTCGGCATGCTGATCGACACCTCCCGCAACGGCTGGGGCGGCACCGCCCGCCCGACCGGACCCGGCGCACTGACCAGCGTCGACACCTACGTCAACGGCGGCCGCTACGACCGGCGCATCCACCTCGGCAACTGGTGTAACCAGGCCGGCGCCGGCCTCGGCGAACGACCCCAGGCCGCCCCCGCCGCAGGCATCGACGCCTACGTGTGGATCAAGCCCCCGGGCGAGTCCGACGGCGCGAGCAAGGAAATCCCCAACAACGAGGGCAAGGGCTTCGACCGCATGTGCGACCCGACCTACACGGGCAACGCACGCAACGGCAACAGCATGTCGGGGTCCCTCCCCGACGCACCGTTGTCGGGCCAGTGGTTCTCGGCCCAGTTCCAGGAGCTCATGAAGAACGCCCACCCGGCACTCTGACGCACCGCCGGTGAGCTGACCATCCCGTCCCACCCAGCTCCGCTGAAGGGCCGGAGCCGTACGGGAACCTCTGGCTCTCCGTACGGCTCCGGCCGCGGCACGCTCAGGGGGGCGGCCTCACAAGCTGTTCCTGAAGCCCGAAGCCGCAGGTCAGTCCCCGATAGTCCGAAAGATGATGTTTGCGGAGCCGTTCACCGAGCCGTCACAGTGACCGATACCGCCGTGGCCCGCCTGCTCAAGCCCCGTCGATGCTGTCGAGGAGTGCCTTGGCCTTGCCGGTGCAATAGTGATTCGGGCCGAAGGTCGCCAGGCAGGCGTCGTACGCGGCCGCGGCCCGCGGCCAGGCCTCGGTGACACGGCCCAGCCCGAAGAGAGCCGTAGCTGCGACCGTATCGACAGCGCCGGTCGCCGGCCGGTAGTCCCCCTGGGACAAGTTGCGGCGCAGCACGTCGGCACGCTGCACCTCGGCGAAGGCCTCCGCGTGGCGGTCCTGGCCACCGAGGGTGGCGGCCAGAGCGAGCCGCAGGAGCAGTCTGAGCCGGTCGGGTTCGTGACGGGTCGCGAGCACCTGGCGCGCCAGCACCTAGGCCTCCGGATGACGGCGCAGCTCGGTGAGGGCGGAGACCTGCCCGGTACGGGCGACCGCCGCTATGAGCTGCATGTCCCGTCCCATGCCGCGGTCCGCGAGCTGTGCGACGGCCGCGCACTGCGCCTCGCATTTGCCGTAGCGGCCGAGTGCACCCAGCGCCTGTGCGCGGTCCGAGCGCATTTCAGGGTGTGGGGGTGCTCGGAGCCATAGGCCCTGACGGAGGCCGGAAACAGCTCGTCGTACATGGTGAGGGCATCGGCATGACGGCCTTGGGCGCCCACTGCGAGAGCGGCGATGCCCATCGCGAGCGGTCCGTAGATCTCGTGGCGCGGCCGGAACGGGCCCGCGGCGACGGAGCGTGCCTCCGCCTCGGCCTCGGCATAGCGCCCCGCCCGGTACAGGACTGCGGTGTGAGCGAAAGGGGTTCCTGCCATCTGACCTGAACCGTTCCGGCCACGCCAACGAAAGAGCCTCACGCCCGGAACATACGAACAGCGTTCGCCAGCACCGGCGCGGCCCCCTAGCCAACCGTCTTCGTCACACCTGCGGTCAGGGAGTTTCGAGGCGCAGTCTGTCCGTAGCGCTGCGGCAAACTCCCAGGTTCAGGAACAGGTTCTCAAAGAGCGTTTTGTCCCGTCGGGGGCGTTTGGCAGCTGTTTGGGTAGCGGAGTGGGCTGGGACTGCTGAGGCCAGGGTCGTTCTCCGTGACCTGAGAGACGGCTGACGCCATTGCCAGGCACGTTTCCGCCCATTCGCTCCTGTCTGGTCCCAAGGCGCCCCCACTCACCCCTGTTTGCGCCCTGTGGCTGTCTGTCGGCCGGCGGAACTATCGAAACATGTCTCGACAGCGGCCGTATCCGAGTGACCTGTCCGATGCCCGATGGGAACTACTCAAGCCCATTCTGTCGACCTGGCGGGCCGAGCGGCGAGGGAAGGGACTGGACATCGGCCGGCCGCCCGAGCACGACCTGCGCCGGATCATGGACGCGGTCTTGTATGTGGACCGGACCGGGATCCCCTGGCGCTACCTTCCCCACGACTTCGCGCCGTGGGAAACCGTCTACGGATACTTCGCCGCCTGGCAGAAGGACGGCGTATTTGACCAGCTCAACGGCCTGCTCCGCCGACTGGTCCGGGAGGCCGCAGGCCGGGACGCCGAACCAAGCGCGTGCGTGCTGGACGCCCAGAGCGTCAAGACCTCCGCCAACGTCCCGGCCGCCAGCCAGGGTATCGACGCGGGCAAGAAGATCGCAGGCCGCAAGCGCCATATCGGGGTCGACACCCTCGGCCTCCTCCTCACGGTCTGGGTCACCGCGGCCAGCGTCTCCGACAACGCCGGCGGCATCCACCTGCTCTCACACATCGCCAAGGCCCACCCCAGGATCACCAAGGCATGGGCCGACACCGGTTATCGAACCAAGGCCATCGACCACGGCGCCACCCTCGGCATCGACGTCGAGGTCACCCGCCGCGACCCGGGCCAGAAGGGCTTCAAGGTCATCCCGCGCCGCTGGGTCGTCGAGCGCACCTTCGGCTGGCTCATGAACCACCGCGGCCTCGCTCGCGACTACGAAACCCACCCATACCGCTCCGAAGCGATGATCCGCCTCGCGATGATCGACCTGATGAGCCGCAGGCTCACGCGAGAATCGACTCCGAACTGGAAGGACTCATAGTCGCCGGGCCACGCTGACCCGCGCATTTTCGCCCCTCATCGCCTGCGGCCAGCGGTCATCAATGACACCCGCCGCTTCCCGGCAAGCGCCGCAGGCGTTCTCCCGCTCCGGCAGCCACCAGTAGTCGGACGGCGACATGCCGGCTTCCTGGATTCCGCACAGCGTCCTGTCAAAAATGCCGAAGGCGTGGGAGACGTCGGCGGGAAGGCCGTCTGCAACGGCCCTCTCCCAGCGCATCCCCACGGGCAAATACCGCGGCCGCGCGACCTCGAACCACTCACCACCCACATAGGTGGAGGCGTAGCACCAGGAACAGGACCAGATCTCCGAATGCGTCACCGCCGGCAGCGCCGGCCATCGCCACATGGCCCGTCCACACACATCGCACTCCATGGGCGGATCCTCACACGCCTCCATGCGTGGACCCAATCCGCTGACACCACGCTACTTACCAAACACCCAAGGCGGAACAAAACGCTCTTTGACCATGGCCAACCTTGCCGGTCCCTGGGATGCCACCAGGTTCATCGAATGCGACAACGGACGCGCTCACGACAAGTCCTGTCCCGCATGCCCTGACTGCGAGGAAGGCTTCATGCACTTCGACGCCGCGACGCAGACCTGCCGACACACCCACTGACTCATCTCGAACCCACCCGGCCAGTGCCGGATGAACTGTCGGTGGTCGAGGTCTCCCGGCGCGCAAGATACGTGTGGACCCGGTCTCCTGACCTACCCTCGAAGGGGCCGGTCTCGCCCGCGGGACGACTGCTCTCTGCCCACTGACCCCGATCCGGTCCCGGCCCGACAGCCCCCACCAAGCCGCCCGTACCCGGTCCGCCCGCGCCCGGACTCCCCGCCGTCCGGGTGCGGGAGCCGCCCCCGTCACCGCGTACGCCCCGCGCCCCTGGCCGGTGCGGCCTGCTGCCGGTGGGGCTTCCGTCGGGGCCAGCTGTCCAGGGGCCGCGGCAGCGGGCGTGGTGGTCGAGCGGGAACGGGCCGCCGCCGGGGAGACCCTCACCCGGGACGCGGGCGCGGCCGGCGCCGAGGGCGGCGTCGTCAGAGAGTGCAGGGTCGCGTCCACGAGACGCCCGACCGTCGTGGAGGACGGGCCGCCCTTCCAGGAGGTGTCGGCCTGGAAGCGGGCCAGGTGCGCGGCGAGAAGACCGGTGCCGCCCTGGTCGCGGATCTGGTGCATGCGGTGGGCCAGCAAGGGCCGCTGGCGCGAGCCCACCAGGACACCCACCTGCGTCTCGGGCAGCACGTCCTTGACGACACCGACGATCGCGGCGTGCGCGAGCGGGTTGACGCCGAGCTGCTCCAGCGCCTTCGCGCGGCGCCGAAGTCCAGGTCCCGGGGCACGGCCAGGCCCTCGGTCAGCGGCCCCAGGACCGCTTCACGTCCACGCCACTGCCGCGCCCCATGGGAACCCAGAGATCCGAGCACTCAGGCCCGCACGACAAGCCCACACACGCGACAACCAACCTTCAGTGGGAAACGACACCGGCCTTCAGCAGAAGAACGACACGCCTTAGCCGAAAGACCCCAGCTCAACGCCCCGCGCCCTGGTGCACCCCCTTGTCGCAAGGCAATGAAGGATCCATGGCACCCATCAGGATGGGCTCATGGCACACATCATGGTCGTAGCGGTCTCCCCCGCTGACCTTGACCGGCTCGACGCTCTGGTCCAGGAACAGCAGACCGCCGAGAGCCGCTGGCAGGCCGCCGCCGAACAGGACGCGAACCTCCTCGCGCTGCGCGGGCCCGAACTCCGCGCGGCCCGCACGCGGATCCGCGCCGAGCGGGACCGGCTCCGCAAGAGCGGCCAACACCGTGTCAGCCGGCTCCACGCCCTCGCTCCCGCGCTCCGCACCGAACTCGAACACCGCGGCCTGCTACGGGAGTGGGACCCGATCCCCCAAGGCGCTCAGCGGGCCGGACAGACGCTAGGGGGCGCCGGACCGCACTCGGGTGCCGGGCTGACCGCCAGACTCGTCGTGAGCCTCCCAGAAGCCCTCTGGACACCCCTCCAACGCGGGGTCTACTGGACCAACCAACCCCACGTCCAAGCCCTGGAAAAGTGGAAGGACGTGTGGCCCACCGGATCCGCCGCACCACCCGAAGCCCTCACCGAACGCACCCGGATCACAGCCCACATCACCACCACCGGACACATCCTGCGCACGGCCCTGGACCACACCCTCCGCGGCCCCTCGTAGGCCAGCCACCGAAACTGTCTGGAGCCTGCCGCGAGCCCCTGAGAGGATCCCCAGCATGCAGAGTCCCACCGCGGAAGAACTCCTCACCTCAGTCTTCGGGCTGTCCCCCGAGCACGCGCAGCAGATCGCTGACCACATCGACATCTGCAAGGGCCTGCTCGCGGCCGGCACCGACATGGACACCGTCCAGCAGCACCTCAAAGACCAGGGCGTCCCCATCATCACCGCCATCCTCATCACCAGGCTCCTCGGCGACGAGCCGATCACCCTGCGGGCCGCACGAGAGATCGTCGAATGCAGCCCAGCACGCACACCCAGCACCACATGCAGCCAACCCACAACCGCACACCGCCCCAGGTAACTACAAGGCACCGCAACAGCCAGCCCCGGTGTCAGTCGAGGCGGGTGCTGGCGGCGAGCACACCCGCTCCCCCAGCAATGACCAGGCCCCACGCCACGGCCGTGCCCACGCCGCCCAGGGCGACCGGGGTTCCCACCAGCCAGCCGTACAGCCCCGGCATGTAGAGCAGCGGGATCCCGGCCGGGAACGGCAGCATCACCCCGAACACCTCGCGGTACCCAAACGGGTGGACACCTCCGTCCAGCCGGACCAAAAGCTTCTTCACCGACCGGTGCAAACGGACCGAGACCGCCGTCGCGAGCAGGGCAACCCCCACCGGGTACCACCAGCCGCCGGCCATCGACATCGCACGGGTGCGGTCCAGGATGCCCAAGCACCACAGGCTGTTCAGGACCACGGCGCCGGCCATCAGCGACAGGACCAGCCCCGCATCCGTGTAACCGGACCACAACACCCACCCGGCGCAGCTCTGCAGGAGGACCCCCGCGAGCGTCCCGTACACGACCCGACGCTGCCTGCCCGACATCATCACCCCGCCCGTCCCCCTCCTGTGACCTGCGCGATTCCCCTGTATGGGATCGATGGAACACCCCGGACGGCATCGTTCCCGGATCTGGGAACGATGCCGTGCGCGTCCCGTCCCTTTGACCCGCGCGGCGGCCTGCCGGTGGGCGGGCACCGCGGCTTCGGTCGGAGCGGCCTGGCCCGGCGCCGCCCCGTTGGACGTTGTGGTGGAGCGGGAGCGGGCCGCGCCCGGGGACACCCGCACCCGGGACACTCGTGCCGGCGGAGGCGTGGTCAGGGCATGGTGTGTCTGCTCGACCGGGCGCCCCACCAACGCGGAAGCCGGACTCTGCTTCCAGGAGGTGTCCGTACCCAGACGGGCCAGATGCGCGCCGAGGACTTTCTGGCCCTGGCTGTCGCCGAGCTGCTGCATGCGAGCGGCCAGCAGCGGCCAGTGACGGGCGCCGATGAGGAGACCCGCCTCGTGCTCGGGCAGCACATCCCTGACCATCGACACCATCGCCGCGTGCGCGGCCGGTTCCACGCCGAGCTGTTCCAGCACTTTCGCCCTGTCCCCCAGATTCATGTCCAGGGGAACCTTCAGGCCCTCGGTCAACGGCCCCCAGGAACGGCGCGCATCCTCACTCACCGCCACCCGTCCCACCCCTCGCGCGGCCGCGACGACAACGCGCGTGCTGACCGATACCCCCGTGGGGAGCGTCCCGGAGACGCACCGTCCTCGCTTCGGCTAGCCAGGTCGACCCGCATCGAACATGTGTGTGACATACGATCAGGTGATCTTGCAAACAGAAGAATCGATCACCGGTCGGTTCCAACGAGGGGGATTCATGAACACCGTCCGCGCAGGACTTGCCTTGGCCGCTGCCGCACTCGCTCCGGCCCTGCTTGTCGCCACCCCGGCCTTCGCCGCCACTCCGCCCGGCACGCCGCTCGCGTCCAAGGCCGTCGCCTCCGACGCCGACAACGCAGCCGCGATCGCGCGCATTCTCGCCAACCCCGCCTCGGGGAAGGCCGTCAAGCGCGAGGCCAACAAGGCCCTCAACGGCACCCCCGCCAACCGGACCGCGTTCCTCGCCACCGGCTACGCCAAGGCTCAGGACGAGGACAACTCGGTCGCCATCTTCCGCATTCTCGCCGACCCCGCCTCCGGCAAGGCCGTCAAGCGCGAGGCCAACAAGGCCCTCAACGGCACCCCCGCCAACCGCACCGCGTTCCTCAAGACAGGGCGGCGCCTCGCCCAGGCCGAGGATGACCGTGTCGCCGTCGCCCGGATCCTGGCCCGCCCGGGCATCAGCGACGCCCTGCGCGCCGCAGCCAACAAGGCAATCGACGGCACCCCTGAGGAACTCCGCTACTTCATCACCATCGGCCAGTACCAGGTCTGAACTGCCCTGCCAAGGCCGGGGTGGTGATCAAAGTTGCCGCCCCGGCACAGCCCCACCGCCGGCCGATCGGAGACCGGCGGAAAGTGAAGGATGGACGAGCGCTCTCCCCTGAAGGGCTCTGGTTCGTTTGAGATTTGCGGTGACCTGTTCCAGTTTTCTGGGAGCAGTACCAGTGCGCGGGTCGGTATCCGGTCCGCTAATGATCTCCAACGGCGGGCCGTCTTGAATGCGGCACCGGGCGCATCGGATGCCCTGGACTCGTGCGCAGCGCTGACGGACTCCAGCAGGTATGGCGTCAGCGATCAGACTGCAGGGCGTTCTGCCGGCTGCCAGTCCTCCACGGGCTTGGTGCGGAACAAACCCCGGTACACCAGACGGGTCAGTACTACGGCGCCCTCACCGTACTCATCCAGCTCCCCGAAGGCCTCGGTCGCCGAGTCGTACACGAACTTCTTTCCCTTCGCGTTCTGGATGACCCACTCCCGATCAGCTGCAACGCCAATCCCACCAGTCTGCATAACTCCCCCACCTGCATCTGCGAAACATGAGCGAATGCGTGATCGTAGCCCTGCCGTCCGGACAGCTCGCCCCCACCCCCGGGTGGGCCGTCAGAGCCACGAGATGTCCGGGGTCGCGGTCTGTCTGGCTTGCACACGTGAGCAGATGTCGTCGGGAACGTCCCAGGGAAAGCCGTCACTCCAGACGTCGCGCGGGCGCCTGCCAGCCAGGGTGCGCTGGACGGGCCACGGCGGGTGGCCCGGACGGTGGTGGTGAGGGGTGTGCGGGGGCGCGGGCCGTCCGGGTGGTAGGAACGCAGCTGGACCAGGCCGCGTGCAGCGGGAGCTCATCCCCCTCTGCGGCGGGGCTGCACGGTGTGAGCGAGGCGGGCGGTCAGACGGTGTCCCGGGTGTAAGGCAGTTCGGCGGCTGAGAACTCCGCGCTGCTGATGAGGTCCGTGCCCTATTCCCTCGATTCTCGCGTCCTTTTGCCGCTCCTGGTATCGCAGAGGCGTGGTGGCCTGTCAGCCGCGCGGGGTGTGTATCGGCAAAGGCTGCTGGCCCGTCTCCCCTGGGGGGAGGCGGGCCAGCGGTCATGGGTCAGTGGTTGGGGTTAGCCGATGGCTCCGAGGGGTGAGGCGAGGCCGGAGGCGTGCCAGCGTTGTGCGTTGGAGGCGTTGCAGTCGGAGAGTTCGAGTTGGGTGCCGTTGACGGTGCGGGCGTAGGGGAGGTCGAGGCAGCGGCCGGATTGCGGGTTGTAGAAGCCGCTGGTGGCGGTGGGGAGCCATTGCTGGCTGCCGGCGCCGGTGGTGCAGGTGTTGAGCTGGATGAGGGTGCGGTTGGCGGTGCCCCCGGATGCGGTGGTCACGCACTTGCCGGCCACGCGCAGCTGGCCGTCCTCCCGGATCTGGAAGGTCTGGGAGGTTCCGGGGGGTGTGTTGCAGTCGTGGATGTAGATGCGGTTGCCTTCGGCGTTGCTGCCCTGGTCGTCATCCGCGCACTTGTCGCTGTTCACCGCTGAGACCAGGGTGGTCCTGGTCGCGGAGGGGACCGTGGAGTGGTCGTAGACGGCCACGTTGCTGATCTGCCCCTTCCAGAAGGACCAGGGCTTGCTCTGGTTCTTGAACCGACCGAGGACCAGCGGGCCGGTGGCCTTCCATACGTTGGCCTTGGGGTGGTGGCCGGTACCGGCGAGGGTGCCGTTGACGTAGAGGGCGATCAGGCCCGTGACGTCGTCGTAGGTGGCGGTGAGCTGGGTCCACTCCTCGAGGCGGACCTTGGCTGCGTCGTTCATGACGCCGGTCTGGTCGTAGTCCCAGCCGTCGTCATCACGCTTGGACATCCCGAAGCGCCAGGTACCGTCCGCGTCGTGCCAGATCATGAAGCCGCTGGCGTGCAGGCCGTCCTGGCTGATGACGACGTTCTTCCCCGCGGACTTGGCCCAAGCCGAGACGGTAAAGCTGTTGGTGGTGTCGACCGGGGAGCCGGCGGAGGTGACGGTGCCGCTGGCGCCGTCGAGGCTGATGACCTGGGTTGCCGTTCCCGCGACGGTGCCGGCAATACGCGTGGCACCGGTGGCGCTGAGCGTGCCGTGGTTGCGGCCGCGCATGTCGACCGCGGTCGTTCCCGTCGTCTCGTCAAGCTTCCAGTGGTTGGTGGAGATCCGGGCATCGCCCATGAGATCGGAACCGGCGAAGCCGGTCACCTTGCCGCTGGTGACCTTGCCGTTCCACGTCCGCAGACGGTGGTTGTCATCGAGGGCCCAGAGGTCGGGGATGCCGTCGGCGCTGGTGTCCCCAGAGGTGCCGATCACCGGATACTTGGCGGCAGAGACGCCGGATCCGATCGTGGTGCGCTTGGTGTGGTCACCGAGGGCGGCCGGGTTTCCTGCAACGTTGGCGTACTGGTAGACGGCGCCTGTGGTGTCGTCCCGGGCCCACAGGTCGGCCAGGCCGTCGCCGGTGGCGTCACCGGGGGCCATGATCGTGAGGTTTTCCCAGCCGCTCGTGCTGAGGATGAACGTCCCCGGGTCGATCAGATCGCCCGTGGTTGGTTTGCCCTGGAAGAGAACGAGCTGCGTACCGCCCGCTCCATTGCTCTCTACGGTGAGCAGGTCGTTTCGTTGGGGCGTGGTGCTCGCGTCGGGCAGTACGTCGCCGACGGCGAGGATCTGCTTGACCCGGCTCCAGTTTCCTGCGTACTCCGGCCCACAGGGCTTCTTGGTAGTGGCGACGGTGCAGCCCTCATCCGGCCGCGCCACATCGACGACGTTACTGGCGTTGAAGTAGGGGCCGCCGACCTTTTTGGAGTTGCGGTAGACCTGGAGCTGTCCGTTGTAGAACGCCCACAGATCATCGACCTCGATGCCGTTGCCGCCGCGATGGGTGGTCAGGGTGCCGTCGCCCCAGCCCTTGCCGGTGGAGCCGGGGTTGGGGCTGTTGGCCTTGGTAGAGGCGATCAGGCCGCCTGCTGACGGGTCGGTGGCCGTGGGGTAGACGATGAGGTCGCCGTTGTCGGCGGGGGCGATGAAGTCGACGAGGTCGTCGTTGGTGATGTCGCCGAGGGTGGTCTTGGCGTTCGGGTTGTCCGGGACGTAGAAGACGTAGGTCTGCTGCTGCGAGCGGTTGCCCGCCCGGTCCACGGATTGAACGCGCAGAATGTTGGTGCCCCACCAACCGGGCGTGAGCGCGATGGTGGCGGTGCCGTCGGCCGCGGCGTTGATGCGGTCGGCGCCGCCGACGGGAATGTCCTCGTTGAAGGCCCACTCGTAGAAGAGAACCCCGCTGAGCGAGTCGGCGGCCCTTACCTTGAAGTTGCCCTTCTGGCCTACGTACTTCGTCGAGCCGGGCAGGGTGCCGGATGGCGGGTACTCGGCGGAGGTGACGACTGGGATGGATGGCGGCTGGCTGTCCATGGTGAAGCGGCCGCCTTCAACCCAGGCGGAGCCCAGTTCGCCGTCGAAGCTCTGCACCTGCCACAGGTAGGTGTGGCCGTCGACGAGGTTCTCCGGGTAAGCGGTCACCTTGTGGTCGCCACTGCCCAGACCGATCTGGGCGCTGTCGTACACCTCGGGGCCGCCGGCGGTGTCGTAGACCATGAACCGGGCCGAGGTGGCCTGGCCGTCGGGGTCGCCGGACCAGGCGCTGATGCTCATGCCCGGGTAGGAGCTGGCGCCCACCCAGCCGTTCTGGGGTGCGGGGGTGGTGGTCAGGCCCCAGGGGTTCTTCGGGGCGCGGTTGTACTCGATGTAGAAGAACGGCAGCTTGGTCTTGTCGCGGGTGAATCGTTTGAAGCCGTTGTTGCTGCTGGTCTTGGACTCGTTGTCCGCGAAGAGGGCAAAGGTGAGGTAGGGGTTGTTCTTGTATGCGGTCAGGTGGCCGGCCACGTCCCACTCGCCGTGCGTGGAGGAGGCGGGGCAGCCGGGGCCGCCGGCGCTGTTTATCGAGGCCGTGCCCAAGACTCCCAGGTCTGCGGGCTGGGCCTGCCAGGTGATGTTCGACAGGAGCGGGCCGGTGGCATGCAGGTCCACGTTGTAGCGGTTGTTGCAGGTTGCGTCGGCGGCGTAGGACTGGGTCGCGTGGAGGGACGCCTTCTTGATGACTTTGTCGCCGAGGTCATTGGAGTAGAGCTGGACGTAGTAGCGCTCCAACCCCGTCTTGGTCTGCCAGCGCTGGTAGCCGACGCCGGGGTCGTAGGGGTCCGCATAGTCGTTGTAGCTGGTGGTGGTGGGGTACGCCTCCTGGACCCAGGCCCAGCTCTGGGTCTCGCGCTCGATGGGGATCCACGCCGGGTCGATGTACACCGGGTAGGCGGTGTCGGGGGCGGTCAGGAAGGACTGGTCCGGGGTCAGGGCAATCGAGTCCGTACCGAGGTCCGTCTGCAGGCGGGTGGTCTTGGCGGCGTCGCCGGGGCCTTCGCTGTCCGAGGTGGTCTTGACCGCCTCGTCGTCCCCGGTGCCGGCCGGCGGCTCGTCCGCGGTGACCATCTGGGAGAAGGCGAGGGTACCGGCCTGTCTGGCGAGCGGGACCTGGACAGGCGTGGTGGAGTCCCACATCGTCGGGGTCGGCGCCTGGAAGACCGTACGGCCCGAGATGTCAGCGGCCTTCAGGTTCCCGTGCTCGTCGGCGGAGACGGTCACGCCCTCGCCCTTGAGGCCCGTGGTCAGCTTGGCGAGCTTCGGGTTCTTGGCGGCCTCGGCGGACTTGACGACCAGGATCTGCGAGATCCCACCGCTGACGTCGGCCGTGATCTTTAGGTCGGTACCCGGGAAGACCTCGTGGTAGACGGCGCTGGATTCTTCAAGCACCGGTTCGGGGAGCGGGTTCGGCCAGCTCAGCACCAGCTGCTTGCCGTCCTGGTCCAGGGTGGCAAGCGGGGCGGTGCCGCCGCCCGACAGGGTCAGGCCGCTCACCGAGGCTTTCGGGCGGACCATGCCGTCGGCTGCCTTGACCAGGGTGGCGTCCAGGTCCGCCCAGTGGCCGTCCTGCTTAGTTCGGACGGGGGCGACGCTGCGGGTCAGGCCCAGGGTGCCGTCCGGATTGGCGACCACGGTGTCGGTCTCGGTCGTCACGGCCGGCACAGGGACCGGCTTACCCGTGGCCTTCGCCTCGGCGAGCGCCGCGTCCTCCGCCTGCTCCCGCTCGGTCCTCAGCGGCTGCGGCGGCGCCGGCTCGCTCTGCACGGGCGGCGTGTCCACGGTTGGTGCTGCCGTGGCGCCGGGTGCGGCGCCGACGGCGGTTATCGACAGGGCCAGTGCGATCAGCCCTGCCAGTGCGACCGGCCGGCTGGCCGGTCGTTTGCTTCTTTGTGTGCCCCCCACGGCAAAACTCCCGATGTGGTCGCGATGGTCAACTGGCCGCGAACGCTAACAGCTCTCTGACCAGGTACTTCAAAGTGCCCCGCCGTTCGGAACCAAAGATTCAGGGCCAAATCTCCCACATGTATGGGATGTCCATTTTTTCAAGCCATGCATCGCATAAGTGAATGGTAAATATTCGATCACGCTTTGAAGTAACACAGGTCAGCCGGGGGGAGATTGTCCAGGTTGATGATCATTTCGCGAACCGGAATCAAGCGTAGGATCCGTCGCCAATTGATCATTTGGCTGACCGTGGGGGGAATGCCGTGCAGGCGCCACCAGAACTACGCTCAAAAAGAAGGCGATCTGCGGCAAAACGCCGCATACTCGTCAGCTCCGCTGTTGTGCTTTCGCTGATCGTGGGGGCCGGTACCGCCGGGGCTTCCGAGTGGAAGCCCAAGGACCCGACTCTCTGGTCACCCGGCCCCGTGCAAGAAGCCGAATCGGTACCCGGGAAGAGCGCCCCGAAGGCAGGGGAAGAGGTTCCGGAGGAGCAGGTTGATGCCTGGGCTCCGAAGGACGTCTACTGGCCGCCGGCCACCGACGCCGAGGTCGATCTCGGCGCCAAAGCGCCGATCCCGGCAGACGGCTCGCTCTTCACCAACCCTGACCTCCCCAAGGGTCCGGCCGCGCCAACTCCCGATCCGAGCCGCGTCGGTGACGCACCGGTATGGGTCGCGCCCGCCGCCACGGAAGACGCGCCGCGCAGCGGCAAGGCCGAGGTGGAGCTCGAGGACCGTGCGGCTGCCGAGAAGGCCGGCCTGCAGGGGATGCTGGTATCGGTCCGCCCGGGTGAGGGGGTGACCAAGGGCGGTCCGGTCAAGGTGTCCGTGGACGTCTCGCACATTTCCGGCTCCTTCGGCGCGGACTGGCTCTCGCGTGCCCAGCTCGTCACGCTTCCCGAGTGCGCGCTGACGACGCCCGAGCGCCCGGAGTGCCGTAAGCAGACTCCGCTGGCCACGACCAAGGACGGTGATCGGCCCGGTCTCCTCAGCGCGGAGGTACCCCTCGCGGCACCTGAAGGCGCTGCCCAGAGCCTGAGTGCCGATGCGGGTACCTCGGGCGAGGCCACCGTCTTCGGCGCGTCGAGCAGCCCGAGCGGCCCGGCCGGCAGCTACGCGGCCACCAGCCTTGGGGCCTCCGGTTCCTGGAGCAGCGGTTCCAACACCGGTGGGTTCTCCTGGTCCTACCCCATCGGCCTACCCGAGGGCCTCGGTGGCACGAAGCCGAACGTTGCCCTGTCCTACAGCTCGCAGGCCGTTGACGGCCGTACGGCCGCGACGAACAACCAGGCCTCCTGGATCGGCGAGGGCTGGGACTACTCGCCCGGCTTCGTGGAACGCCGCTTCAAACCATGCGCGGAGGACGGCCAGACAGGATCCGGCGATCAGTGCCTGGCCGGCGAGAACGCCGTCTTCTCCCTGGATGGCAAGTCCTCCGCCCTGGTCAAGGACGACACGACCGGTAAATGGCGGCTGGAGAACGACGACGCCTCGAGGGTCGAGCGCCTGACCAGTGCGGTCAACGGCGACGACAACGGCGAGTACTGGAAGGTGACCACCACCGACGGCACCCAGTACTACTTCGGCCTCGGCCACAAGCCTGGCAGTCCCACCGCGTCGGCCACCAACTCGGCCTGGACCATGCCCGTCTACGGGAACAACACCGGCGAGGACTGCAACAAGTCGACGTTCGAGACGTCCTGGTGCACGCAGGCCTGGCGCTGGAACCTCGACTTCGTCGTCGACTCCAACGGCGGCCTGATCACCTACACCTACGACACCGAAACCAACCGCTACAAGCGCGGCGTCTCGAACGCGAACCCGACCGGCACGCTCACCCAGTACGTCCGCGGTGGCAACCTCAAGAAGATCACCTACGGCTCGAAGCTGAACGACGCCGACACCGTAAAGCCGACGGCACAGGTACTTTTCGATGTTGAAGAGCGCTGCCTTCCGGAGGAGGGCGTCTTCGACTGCGCGCCGGAAAAACTGAACGCAGCCAATAAGACGAAGTGGCCGGACGTGCCCTTCGACCAGCAGTGCGCGGCCACCGGTACCTGCGAGAACTACTCACCGACGTTCTGGACGACCAAGCGGCTCACCAAGATCACCACACAGGTCCTGGACAGTACCGGCAGCTACGACAACGTCGACTCGTACGCATTGACGCATCAGTTCCGCGACCCGAAGGATGGCACCGCGCCGTCCCTGTGGCTGGCCTCCGTCCGCCGGACCGGATACGACGATACGGCGTCGTTCACCCTGCCGCAGGTCGTCTTCTACGGCCTCCCGCTGAACAACCGCGTCGACTCCAGCATCGACCAGCGGCCGGCCATGAACCGGCACCGCATCGTGAAAATCAAGTCCGAGACAGGCAAGATCACAGACGTCCACTACGCGGACGCCGACTGCTCCCCCGGCGCAGGCCTGCCCGCGGCCGCCGACGCCAACACCAAGCGCTGCTTCCCCGTCTACTGGAACAAGGACCCCAAGAGTCCCAACAATCCGGAGCTGGACTGGTTCCACAAATACGTCGTCGACAAAGTCACCGAACAAGACCCCTTCGGCGGCTCACGCGACCAGGAGGTCCGCTACGAGTACCTCGGCGGCACCGCCTGGCACCGCGACGACGACGAGCTGACCAAAACCGAGTACCGGACCTGGAACCAGTTCCGCGGCTACGGACAGGTCATCACGCGCGCCGGCCTCGCCCCGGACGCCGTGTCCAAGACGTCCGCCTACTACCTGCGCGGCATGGACGGCGACTTCAAGGCCGACAACAAGACCACACGGTCGGTCACCTTCACCGACATCGCCGGGAAACCAGTCAAGGACAGCAACCACCTCGCCGGGACTCTCCGCGAGCTGCAGACCTTCGCCTCCGACGGCGGGGAACTCGTCTCCACCGCCCAGCACGACCCGTGGATCCCCGAGGTGACCGCCACCCACAGCCGCGGCGACGGCGACGGCCGGCCTCCTCTCACGGCCCGGATGCAGGGCACGGCCTTGTCCCAGCAGAAGGTGCTGCTCGCCGACAAGACCTGGCGGACCACCTCGCAGGCCGTCGACTACGACGAGACCTACGGACTGCAGAGGACGGTCCTGGACAAGGCAGACGGTCTGCCCGACATCTGCACCACCAACTCCTACGTCCGAAAGATCACCGATACCGTCTACATCGTCGACCGGGTCTCACAGGTCCTGCGGACCCAGGCCGCCTGCGGCGATACCGCGACCGAGGCGAACACCCTCGACGGCAGCCGCGTCCAGTACGACAACAAGCCCTTCGGCACCCTCGACGGCCCCGGACTGCCCACCAACACCAGCGTCCTGGACCGCTTCGACTCCGGCGTACACAAGTACATCGCCAAGTCCACCACCGCCTACGACACCTACGGCCGCATCACCAGCACCACCGACGCCGCAGGCGCCACCACCAAAACGGCCTACACGCCGGCCGGCCCGGCCCGCGCGACGACCCTGAAGGTCACCAACGCCAAGAACTGGACGACCACCACCACCCTGCACCCGCTGCGCGGGCTCCCGGTCAAGACCGTCGACCAGAACAACCGCACCACCGAGGCAACCTACGACGAGCTGGGCCGCACCACCCAGGTGTGGCTGCCGGGCCGTGCCCGTAGCGAGAGCGCCAGCAAGGTGTTCGCCTACGATCTGAACCAGTTCGGCACCAGCTCGGTCACCAGCCAGACGCTCCGGGCCAACCAGTCGTACGCCACGTCCATCAGCATCCTCGATGCCATGGGGCAGCAGGTCCAGACCCAGTCCGTCCCGCTGGACAACTCGGCAACCACGCGTCTGATCACGGACACCTACTACGACAGCCGCGGCCGTGCCTTCAAGACCAGCGGCACCTACTTCAACAAAGACTCAATCCCGGTGAAGAACCGCTTCACCCCCGTCGAGACCCTGGTTCCCGCCCAGAGCATCACCCAGTACGACGGCCTCGGCCGCCCTGTGGCGAACATCTTCTCGTCCAAGACGATCGAGCAGTGGCGTGCGACGATCGCGTATCCGGGTGCCGACCGTGTCGACACCACACCGCCGCAGGGCGGCAGCGCCACGAGCACCATCATTGATGCCCGCGGGAGCAAGACCCAGCTGCGCCAGTACAAGGTCGGAACCCCCACGGGGGCGTACGACACCACCCGCTACGGTTACGACACCGTCGGCCAGCTGACGCAGATCACCGACCCGGCCGGCAACGACTGGTCCTACGAGTACGACCTGCAAGGCCGTCAGACCAAGGCGGTAGACCCCGACAAGGGCACCTCCACCAGCACCTACGACACGGCGGACCGCCTCGTATCGTCCACGGACGCCCGCGGCACCACCATCTTCACCAACTACGACATCCTGGGCCGCCCCACCACCCGCAACCTCAACGCGGCCGACGGCACCAAGCTCGCCGAGTACGAGTACGACACCCTCCTGCCCGGACTGGCAACCGGATCCACTAGCTGGGTTGGCGGCAAGGCCTGGACTCAGGAAGTCACCGGCTACGACATCGGCTACCGCCCCACCGGCAGCAAGCTGACCGTCCCCGCCGGTGAAGGAGCCCTCACCGGCACCTACACCACCTCCACCGCCTACAACCTGATCACCGGGCTGGAAACCAGCACCGACGTACCCGCGGTCGGCGGCCTGCCCGCCGAGGACCTCTCCACCGGCCGCAACCCCAACGGCCTTCCCGTCTCCTACGGCTCGAACACCGTCGACTACGTCAACGAAATCGACTACAACGAGCTCGGCCAGGTCCAGCGCACCACCTTCGGCGACGTCCCCAAGCAGGTCGTCGCCACCAACATCCTGGACCCTGCCACCGGCCGGATCCTGAGGACCGAGCTCGACAAGCAGCAAGAGGCCGTCACCTCGGTCAACACCACCGCTTACACCTACACCCCCAACGGCGACGTCACATCCGTCACCAATATCCAGGGCGCAGCACGGGATACCCAGTGCTTCACCTACGACTACCAAGGCCGGCTCACCGAGGCCTGGACCGACACCGGCACCACCACAACCAAGCCCGGCCCCAGCGTCCCCGGTATCGGAGGCTGCACCAACACCACCCCCGAGACCAGCAGCATCGGCGGTCCGGCCCCGTACTGGCAGTCGTTCACCTACGACGTCACCGGCAACCGCAAGACCCTGACCGACCACGACCCCGCAGGCGACGCCAACAAGACCGCCGTCACCACCAACACCTACCCCGCACCCGGCACGGCGCGCCCGCACACCCCGATCTCCACCACCAGGAAGACGGGCAGCAACGGCGCGGTCACGACCAACCTCACCTACGACAAGACCGGAAACACCCTCACCCGCCCCGACACCGGCGACAGCCCCCAGACCCTCCCCGGCGATAGCGACCCCATCCAGACCCTGACCTGGAACGCGGAGGGCAAACTCGCCACCAACACCACCAACACCGGAACCTCCACCTACATCTACGACGCAGCCGGCAACCGCCTCGCCCGCAAGGACCCCGGCAAGACCACCCTGTACACCGGCTCGGACGAGCTCACCCGCGACACCGCCACCGACAAGGTCACCGGCACCCGCTACTACGCAACCCCCGGCGGCACCACCATCGTCCGCACCTCCGCCGGCAAGCTCTCCTACGTCGCGGCCGACCACCACAACACCGGCACCACCTCCATCGACGCGGCAACGCTCGCAGTCCAGCGCCGCTTCACCAAACCGTTCGGTGAGGAACGCGGTACCCAGCCGACCGCCTGGCCCGGCGAGAAGGGCTTCGTCGGCGGCACCCAGGACAAAACCACCGGCCTCACCCACATCGGCGCCCGCGAATACGACCCCGCAGCAGGCCGATTCCTCTCCGTCGACCCCCTGATGGTCGTCGACGACCCCCGCCAGCACAACGCCTACCAATACGCCAACAACAGCCCCCTCACCAACTGGGACCCCACAGGCCTCGTAATAGACGACGGCACCGGCCACGGAGAAAAGCCCGACGGCAGCCCCCCCAGCAACCCCGTCACCCCCGGCGGAAAGGACCACAACAACAGCGGCGGCTACAGAGGCGGCGGCCCCCCGCGATTCAGCGGCAGCAAGTGCGGCAACGACCCCGACTGCCGTAGCGTCAGCAGCAGCACCACCCCATGGCAGCGACACTGGGGCAAGCCATATACACCTCCTCGCCGCGTCCAGACCAACTCCGGATACCCGGCACAAGGGGTCCCACAGGGCAGCATCCTCGACCCCAACCGCCTGAATGGCCCATCAGCAACAGAGATCCCAGACCTTCCATGCGCCGCAGGACAGTCACAAGAAATATGTGACCTTAGAAGCGCACACAACAGAACGATGCAACTGTTTGGCCCTATCGCAGAAATGCGCGCAGGGATAAGAGCCGTCGAAGGACCACAGGGAACCCGCCCCGGAGGTAACCTAAAGGGAGTAAACCCAAGCGGCTCAGAGACCAACTGCGCCAAGTGTGCCGTTGCCACGGATCTGCGACTTCAAGGACAAAGCGCTGTCGCTGGCCCCGGAAATATCACGGACGCCAGCGTCCTCGAGGCACACTTCGGGTCCACATTTAGGCCAACATCAGGGAGAGATGGAATTGCAGGAGACCTTCTCAGGCGAGGAGACGGAGCCCGCGGGATCGTATACGGGTTCGACACTGACGGCAGCGGAAGAATCATATGGGGACACTATTTCAACGCCGTAAATGACGGCGGAAACGTAAAATTCCTCGATGGCCAGTCTGGCGGGTACGCAGACATGACATGGGAACACATGGACTTCATGCACACCGGAGGTGGCAAGTGACCATCACAGAAAGGGCGGCAATTTCACTGGCTGAGGAATTTGGCCGCGCATCCATCCCGGAATGGGATGAGTGGGGATGCGTGGTCGAAATTACAAAAAAATATCACCTTCCGGGATATTTTATCTGCATCTACCCTCCGAGCAATCCAGACTTGCGACTCGGCGGGAATGCTCCGATCCTCGTCGACAAGGAGAGTGGCACCTGTCGGTTCTCGAAAGGACGACAGGAACTCCTCTCCCCATACAGCGATTGAGTATCGATCGCAGTCGACAAAGCACTGCCCTGACGCCCCCAACTGCAAGGTTGGGCGCTTGAATTCGAAGAAATCAACCCATCCGGTCCGCACGGGCAGGGCCAGGAAATATCCCCGCCAATAGGTCTCCAACTCGACCGACAAAGGCGAGAATTCGAGTCCCCACCGGCTTCTTCGCCGGTGGGGACTCTGGCATCGGAACGGAGACAAGGTGATCAGCCGCGCTGAAGGTACCGTAATCTGCCGACGAGCCAACAATGAGATTTTCCAGCAAGTCGTATCAACTAACCTCTCTGCTGTTGTTCAGTAGAATCCTGAACTGCCGACCCCAACGCCCTCGCTGGCACCTGGTCCGGGCTATTACCCTGGCACGGTGCATCAGCCCGAGATGGGGACACTGCCTCAAGGTCCCTCTGCTGGGTTTTCGCTGCCCTCTTGGCTGTGCCAATGATTGTGGTGGGTTCAGGTCTCGCGATCGGCGCAACTCCTGATCGTATTGTCTAAAATCTCCTGCGCGCCGCGGCCTCGTCCAGCCCCAGATGAGCCGCCGCCTGGGCGGTGTCGAGGTCGGCGACCGGACCGCGGGCCGCCCAATAGCCGACCCGCTCCGCGACCACC
Organism: Streptomyces sp. NPDC058289; assembly: GCF_042880975.1. Taxonomy (NCBI): domain Bacteria; kingdom Bacillati; phylum Actinomycetota; class Actinomycetes; order Kitasatosporales; family Streptomycetaceae; genus Streptomyces; species Streptomyces sp. NPDC058289. The sequence continues at coordinate 1,904 of NZ_JBHVYI010000122.1, read as the reverse complement.
TCCATCCGGCGGGCAGCCCGCACCCCCGCCACCGGGGAGGTCTTCGTCAGCCAGCTGATCTCCTCCTCCAGTCGCTCCAGCAGCATGGTGACCGCCTCCCGCAGAGGGATCGTCGCCGCCTCGACCGGGTCTGTACGGTCAACGGTGGATCTTCGACCAGGAAGTGACACCTGATGACAGACGTGACCGTGTCGGCGGAGGCCGTGGCGGAGGTACAGCCGTCCGGGTTGGTGCCGGACGTTCTCGATGACCAGCTGATCAGTCAGCTAGTGGACCGGGCCAGGGCCGACGGGATCAAGCTGACGGGCCAGGGTGGTCTGCTTACGTCAACGAGATCTATGCAGCACTTGGCCTCGGCTACTCCGAGGCGGTTATGCAGAAGATCTGGACGGAGATTGCCGGCCGCGATCCGCACCACTACGGCGCCCACTACGCGGCACTCCAGTACTGGTGCGCGAAGTGGCGCGGCTCGGAAGAACAGGCCATGTCTTTCGCGCAGCAGGCGGCGGCCGGCGCACCACTGGGCAGCCTGCTCACCGTGATGCCCCTGATCGCTTGGTACGAGCACCGCGACACTGAGGCGACCGAAGCGGACTTCCGCTCACCGCACGTCCTGTCCCTGGTCGACGCCGCTCTGGCGGACGTCGCCGCGGCGCGCCCGGATCATCCGGACGTCGCCGAGGTTCGCCACCTGCTGGCCTACTTCCTAACCCGCCAGAAGCGGTACGACGCCGCACTCGGTCAGTTCAGGATCGTCGACGGCTACCTGGGCTGCCTCCCATGGACGTACTGGACCGACCCTGCGGCCGCCTACTGCCAATGGCGCGACCGCGCCGCCCACCGAGCACGCCAACACTGAGCACCCGGCCACGTGAGCGGCCGGTTTCAGCCCGGCGCCCCAGCTCACGACACAGCTCCACCCAGAACGGCGTCCGGGGGCCGCCGAGCATCCACACAAAGCGATTACTTAGCATGTGCCAATTAGCACATCGGTATGCACCAAGGGGAAGCTGTGCACCTGAACAGGTATTTCAAGATGACGGTCGCGGGAATAGCGGGGACTGTCCTGCTCGTGGGATGTGCGGGTGCACAGGGCTCCGCAGTGCAAGCGAAGGGCGGTTCGCCTTCCGGAACCGAGCTGCCCGTGGCAATCGGTGCCCGCGACGTCGTCCATACCTCCGTCGACGAGCAGGAATACCCGGTCCGGCTCGCGGTCAAGAGCCTGGTCCGCGGCTCGGAGGACGACCTCAAGGGTGTGCGCGTCAAAGGAGACCTGAAGGACAAGATCCCGTTCTACCTGACCTACGAGGTCACCAACACAGGCAAGGACGGGATGCCCCACGCCTACGAGGTGTTCCGCAACCTGGCCCTGACCGGAACCGACTGGGCGCCGGGCACGCAGGTCAGCGTCAGCGCCTCGGACCTCTGCAAGGACTCCGCGCCCGACACCCTGGCGCCCGGCGGCTCGTACACCTCGTGCGGGATGTACATGCTTCCCAAGGACGTCGGCGCGATGACCGTGACGCATACCGCCGGACGCGGGCTCATCCGTCCAGCCAAGCAGGTCGCCTCCTGGCCGGTCGCAGGCGGCCTCGACGCGGCCTCGAAGGAAATGGCGAACGTAGGCGACACGATCGCCGTGCGGTGGGACGCCGGCCAAGAGGAGGGCGGTGTCCTCGAACTGCCCGGCACACTGAAGTCCGTACGCAAGGGAAACCCCGCCGATCTCACCGGATCCGGCCTCAAACTCGACGACGAGCAGAAGCTCCGCACCCCGTTCTACGTGACGATCTCCTACCGCAATCCCGGAAAGAACTTCCCAATAGGGATGTCAAGCCGTCTGCGTGGCTGATGGTGCGGGCTGGTAGCACGCTCCGTCGCGGAGCATGGCCCAGAGAACGTTG
>NZ_JBHVYI010000121.1:0-22281 GCF_042880975.1 Streptomyces sp. NPDC058289 | reverse complement strand
CTTCCGCCCGGCGCGCCGAGAGCACGCACCGGACGCCGCGAGGCCGCCCTTCGGGCGACGACGGGAGTTTGACGACAGGCCCTAGTACGTCTGACCTGCAGGACCCGAAGGAGACGGCCCGGTGCGCTTGACCGGGCAGGTCCACCGGGGTCCGGGAGGACCCCCTGACGGGCTGGCACATCCCAGGTCCTACGCTCCCGGGCATGACCAAGTTCTACGCGACCGTGTGCCTGCCGCCGACCGTGCCCCGGAAGATACCGAAGGCCGTGGCTGCCGCCATGGCGCCCTACGACCTCAACGGCAACGGGGACCGGGTCGGCCACTGGGACTGGTGGGCCATCCGTGCGGGCGGCGCATACCTCGTGCTGCCCGGGCACGAGGGCGACCGCCGCCTCGTCACGGCCTCGACCGTGCCGCGCAGGAAGGCCGAGCTGGCGCCCCTCGGGCCGCTGGAGTGCTACGGCGGGCCCCGGGGTCTGCTCGACTTCGACGGCATGCGGCAACGCGCGGGGCGCTCGTACGACGACCTGCTCGCCGCTTGGACCGAGCTGAGCGCGGTGCATCCGCCGGCCCGCCCGCTCACGGACTTCGTCGCCCGCCACGAGGCCGATCCCGAACGGTATTCCCAGGCAGAGGCCCGTAAGGATCATCTGGCCCAGCCGCTGGTGCAGGACGTGGCCCAGCGGGCCGTCGCGGGAGACCCGCACTTCGGGATGTCGTTCCTGGTCAACGACCCGGTCGCGTACTTCGCCCAGGAGCACGAGGAATCCCGGCTGTCGTCCGTCCGGTCCGCGGTGCCCGGCTCCGCCCTGGTCACCCTCGACGGCGCGTGGACGGACGCGCGCACGGAGGGCCACTGGGAGCGGGCGAACCGCTATCTCGACGGTCTCGACGCCGAGGCGGTCGTCCTCGACCTGCTCTGTCACTCCTGAGCCCCGAGCACGCCGAAGGCCCCGCGCACGCCGAACCGTGCGCACGCCGAGCCCCGCGCACGCCGAAGGCCCCGGCCGCTGCCCTGGGGAAGGGAGGCGGCCGGGGCCTTCGGTTACTTCTTCGGTTGCACCGCACCCGCGTGGCGAACGCTTCGTGTGCGGCGCGGAGTGCCGGTCGGGAGCGGGAGAGAGGGCCCGCTGGATCCCTGCCCGGCGATCACATCAGGGGCTCAGCCCTGAAGGGAGGCAACCTTGGTCGCCAGCGCCGACTTCTTGTTGGCGGCGGCGTTCTTGTGGATGACACCCTTCGAGACGGCCTTGTCGAGCGCGCGGGAAGCGGCGCGGGAAGCCACGGTGGCCTTCTCGACGTCACCGGCGACGACGGCCTCACGGGCCTTGCGGATGGCGGTCTTGAGCGAGGACTTGACGGCCTTGTTGCGAAGGCGAGCCTTCTCGTTCGTCTTGTTGCGCTTGACCTGGGACTTGATGTTCGCCACGAAAGAGCCTTTGCAGGTTCAGAGATTTGATCTTCGGATTGCGTCCCGTAGAGCTAGAGGGCACACGAGACACAGCTGCTCAGGTTACCAGCTGCCGTCCGACCGGCCCAAACCGAGCGCACTCTCCGGTTCATGGGACCATGGGAGTCTGCGTATAGATCCGACTAGACCCGACCAGATCTGATTTCGCGCAGACCGACGCCCACACTTCGTTCCGACTGCGACCCGAGAATCAGGACACTGCGTGCCCGCGATCCCCAGCCACGTGCCCGAGCCGAGCCGTACCGACCCGGCGCTGATCCGCAACTTCTGCATCATCGCGCACATCGACCACGGCAAGTCGACCCTTGCCGACCGGATGCTCCAGCTCACCGGTGTGGTGGACTCGCGGCAGATGCGCGCCCAGTACCTCGACCGCATGGACATCGAGCGTGAGCGCGGCATCACGATCAAGTCCCAGGCCGTCCGGCTGCCCTGGGCGCCGAACACGGGCGAGGACCAGGGCAAGACCCACGTCCTGAACATGATCGACACCCCCGGGCACGTCGACTTCACCTACGAGGTCTCGCGCTCCCTGGCGGCGTGCGAGGGCACGGTCCTCCTGGTGGACGCGGCTCAGGGCATCGAGGCGCAGACCCTCGCCAACCTGTACCTGGCGATGGAGAAGGACCTCGCGATCGTCCCGGTCCTGAACAAGATCGACCTGCCGGCCGCCCAGCCGGAGAAGTTCGCCGAGGAGCTCGCGAACCTGGTCGGCTGCCAGCCCGAGGACGTCCTGCGCGTCTCGGCGAAGACCGGTCTCGGCGTGGACGTGCTGCTCGACAAGATCGTCGCCACCGTCCCGGCCCCGGTCGGCCCCAAGGACGCCCCGGCCCGCGCGATGATCTTCGACTCGGTCTACGACTCGTACCGCGGTGTCGTCACGTACGTGCGTGTGGTCGACGGTCAGCTCAACAAGCGCGAGCGCATCCGGATGATGTCGACCGGCGCCACGCACGAGCTGCTGGAGATCGGCGTCTCCTCTCCGGAGATGACCCCGGCCGACGGCATCGGCGTCGGCGAGGTGGGCTACATCATCACCGGCGTGAAGGACGTCCGTCAGTCCAAGGTCGGTGACACCATCACCAGCCTGCACAACGGCGCGACCGAGGCGCTCGGCGGCTACAAGGACCCGCGCCCGATGGTCTTCTCGGGCCTGTACCCGCTCGACGGATCGGACTACCCGGACCTGCGCGAGGCCCTGGACAAGCTCCAGCTCAACGACGCCGCGCTGGTCTACGAGCCCGAGACCTCGGCGGCGCTGGGCTTCGGCTTCCGCGTCGGCTTCCTCGGTCTGCTCCACCTGGACGTGGTGCGCGAGCGCCTGGAGCGCGAGTTCGGGCTCGACCTGATCGCCACCGCGCCGAACGTGGTCTACCGCGTCGTCATGGAGGACGGCAAGGAAGTCTCCGTCACCAACCCGAGCGAGTTCCCCGAGGGCAAGATCTCGGACGTGTTCGAGCCGGTCGTACGGGCCACCCTGCTCGCGCCCTCCGAGTTCATCGGCGCGATCATGGAACTCTGTCAGCAGCGCCGCGGCACCCTCCTCGGGATGGACTACCTCTCCGAGGACCGCGTCGAGATCCGCTACACGCTGCCGCTCGCGGAGATCGTCTTCGACTTCTTCGACCAGCTGAAGTCCAAGACGCGCGGCTACGCCTCCCTCGACTACGAGCCCACCGGCGAGCAGTCCGGCAGTTTGGTCAAGGTCGACATCCTGCTGCACGGCGACAAGGTCGACGCCTTCTCCGCCGTCTGCCACAAGGACGCCGCCTACGCCTACGGCGTGCGCCTGGTCGCCAAGCTGCGCGAGCTCATCCCGCGGCAGGCCTTCGAGATCCCGATCCAGGCGGCCGTCGGCTCCCGCGTCATCGCCCGCGAGACCATCCGCGCCATCCGCAAGGACGTCCTCGCCAAGTGCTACGGCGGTGACATCTCCCGTAAGCGGAAGCTGCTGGAGAAGCAGAAGGAAGGCAAGAAGCGCATGAAGATGGTCGGCTCCGTGGAGGTCCCGCAGGAGGCCTTCATCGCCGTCCTCTCCAGCGACGAGTCCAGCGGCAAGAAGAAGTAGCAGCCGCGTCGGCCGTCCGATACGCAGCAGGCCCCCGTGCTCCGGCGCGGGGGCCTGTTTCGTTATGAATCGGCTCCCCAGGGCCTCTTACGCGCCAGGCGGAGGGCCCCTAGTCTGATCAATGCTCGTTGGTTACTCGCCAGTTTTTTTGGTCGGATGCTGCCAATCCCTGACTCAGCCACCCACCCTGACCCACCACCCAGTCAGTCCGCCCCTGTGAAGAACAGGCCCTGCCGAGTGGTCCGGAGGATGTCCGTGAGCGCCACACAGACCTTGATCGAGAACCGTCCGCCCACCGTGGCGACCCTCTTCCTGGAGCGCGTCGCCGCCACGCCGAACGGCGAGGCCTACCGCTATCCGGTGCCCGCCGCGGACGGCCGGGGCGGCCCGGACGACTGGAAGTCGCTCAGCTGGGGCCAGGCCGCCGAGCGGGTTTTCGCCATCGCGGCCGGACTCGTCGAGCTCGGGATCCAGCCGGAGCAGCGCGTCGCGCTGGCTTCCAACACCCGGGTCGAGTGGATCCTCGCGGACCTCGGCGTGATGTGCGCCGGCGGCGCCGTGACCACGATCTACCCGAGCACGAACGCCGAGGAATCGGCGTTCATCCTCTCCGACTCCGAGAGCCGGATCCTGATCGCCGAGGACGGCACGCAGCTGGCCAAGGCCCGTGAGCGCCGCGCCGACCTGCCCGAGCTCGCCCACGTGGTGGTCGTCGAGACCGCCGACGCGATCCCGGCCGACGGCGACCCCGAGGGCTGGGTGCTCTCGCTGGCCGACCTGGAGGCGCGCGGCCGCGAGTACCTGGCCAAGCACCCCGAGGTGGTCAAGGAGCGGATCGCGGCCATCACCGCCGACCAGCTCGCCACCCTCATCTACACCTCGGGCACCACGGGCCGGCCCAAGGGCGTGCGGCTGCCGCACGACAACTGGTCGTACATGGCCAAGGCCACCGTGGCCACCGGTCTGATCACCAAGGACGACGTCCAGTACCTCTGGCTGCCGCTCGCGCACGTCTTCGGCAAGGTGCTCACCTCCGGCCAGATCGAGGTCGGCCACGTCACAGCCGTCGACGGCCGCATCGACAAGATCATCGAGAACCTGCCGATCGTCCAGCCGACCTACATGGCTGCCGTCCCGCGCATCTTCGAGAAGGTCTACAACGGGGTCGCGGCCAAGGCCAGGGCCGGCGGCGGCGCCAAGTACAAGATCTTCCAGTGGTCCGTCGGCGTGGCCCGCGAGTACGCCAAGGTCACCCAGGACAACTTCCGCCGCACCGGCCGGGCGAGCGCCCCGATGGGCCTCGCCACCAAGCACAAGATCGCCGACGCGCTCGTCTACTCCAAGCTCCGCGAGGCCTTCGGCGGCAACCTGCGCGCCGCCGTCTCCGGCGCCTCCGCCCTCGCCCCCGAGATCGGCTACTTCTTCTCCGGCGCGGGCATCCACATCCTGGAGGGCTACGGGCTCACCGAGTCCAGCGCCGCCTCCTTCGTCAACCCGGGCGAGGCCTACCGCACCGGCACCGTCGGCAAGCCGCTCCCCGGCACCGAGGTCCGCATCGCCGACGACGGCGAGGTGCTGCTGCGCGGCCCCGGCATCATGCAGGGCTACCACGGGCAGCCCGAGAAGACCGCCGAGGTGCTGGAGGCCGACGGCTGGCTGCACACGGGCGACATCGGCGAGCTCTCCGCCGACGGCTACCTGCGCATCACCGACCGCAAGAAGGACCTGATCAAGACCTCGGGCGGCAAGTACGTCGCCCCGGCGGAGATCGAGGGCCAGTTCAAGGCGCTCTGCCCCTACGTCTCCAGCATCGTCGTCCACGGCGCCGACCGGAACTTCTGCTCCGCCCTCATCGCCCTCGACGAGCCCTCCATCCTGGTCTGGGCCGCCGAGAGCGGCCTGGAGGGCAAGACGTACTCCCAGGTCCTGGCCGCACCCGAGACCAACCGCCTCATCGAGACCTACGTCCAGACCCTCAACGAGGGCCTCCAGCGCTGGCAGACGGTCAAGAAGTTCCGCCTCCTGCCGCGCGACCTCGACGTGGAGCACGGGGACCTCACCCCGAGCCTCAAGCTGAAGCGGCCGGTCGTCGAGCGCGAGTTCAAGTACCTCATCGAGGAGATGTACGAGGGCTCCCGAGAGGCGTAGCCGGGTGCGCGGCGCGCGCCCGTAAACGACCTTGGGGCAGTGCGGGACAATGGGCCCATGCCTTCCGCACTGCCCGACGGTGAACCCATGCCCGAAGACGGCTCGCTGCCGCTCCACGCCCTGGCGGGAGCCGGGGAGCGGCCGCTCGGGTTCTACCTGCACGTTCCGTACTGCGCCACGCGCTGCGGGTACTGCGACTTCAACACCTACACGGCCACCGAGCTGCGGGGCACCGGTGGCGTGCTCGCCTCCCGGGAGAACTACGCCGACACCCTGATCGACGAGGTCAGGCTCGCGCGGAAGGTGCTCGGGGACGACCCGAGGGCCGTGCGCACCGTGTTCGTGGGCGGCGGCACGCCCACGCTGCTGCCCGCCGGCGACCTCGTACGGATGCTCGCGGCGATCCGTGAGGAATTCGGGCTGGCCGAGGACGCCGAGGTCACCACGGAGGCCAATCCGGAGTCGGTGAACCCGGAGTACCTGGCGGAGCTGCGCGCGGGCGGATTCAACCGGATCTCCTTCGGGATGCAGAGCGCGAAGCAGCACGTCCTGAAGGTGCTCGACCGCACGCACACCCCCGGGCGGCCCGAGGCCTGCGTCGCGGAGGCGCGGGCGGCGGGCTTCGAGCACGTGAACCTGGACCTGATCTACGGGACGCCGGGGGAATCGGACGAGGACTGGCGCGCGTCGCTGTCGGCGGCCCTGGGGGCCGGGCCCGATCACATCAGCGCCTACGCGCTGATCGTGGAGGAGGGCACCCAGCTCGCGCGGCGGATCCGGCGGGGCGAGGTCCCGATGACGGACGACGACGTCCACGCGGACCGGTACCTGATCCTCGACGCGGTGATGGCCGAGGCGGGGTACTCCTGGTACGAGGTCTCGAACTGGGCCACCTCCGAGGCCGGGCGGTGCCTGCACAACGAGCTGTACTGGCGCGGGGCCGACTGGTGGGGGGCCGGGCCCGGAGCGCACTCGCACGTGGGCGGGGTGCGGTGGTGGAACGTGAAGCACCCCGGTGCCTACGCGGCGGCGCTGGCGGAGGGGCGGTCGCCCGGGGCCGGGCGGGAGCTGTTGTCCGCGGAGGACCGGCGGGTGGAGCGGATCCTGCTGGAGCTTCGGCTGGTGGATGGGGTTCCGCTGTCGCTGCTGGCGTCTGCGGGGCTTGCCGCGGCCGGGCGGGCGCTGGCGGACGGGCTCCTGGAAGCGGGGCCGTACGCGGCCGGGCGGGCCGTTCTGACGCTGCGGGGTCGGCTTCTGGCCGACGCGGTGGTCCGGGACCTGGTGGACTGACCCCGTCCGGGGTGGGGCAGCCCTGCGGGGCCGTCCCCTACCCGCCCTTCCACCGTTCCCGGGCTTCGCCCGGACCCTGCCCGCGTGCGGCGCCGTGGCACGGGGGGCCGGCCCCCGGACCCCCGCTCCTCAAACGCCGGAGGGGCTGGATTTTCGCCGGAGGGGCTGGATATGGCCAGTGCGGCTGTCGGCTACGTCGTCACGTGGTCGATCAGGTGCTCCACCGCGCCCAGGAGGGTGGGCTCCAGGTCCTTGTACGACGTCACGCGGGACAGGATGTGCTGCCAGGCGGCTCCGGTGTTCTCCGGCCAGCCCAGGGCGCGGCAGATGCCCGTCTTCCAGTCCTGGCCCGGCGGGATCACCGGCCAGGAGCGGATGCCCAGGGCCGAGGGTTTCACCGCCTGCCAGATGTCCACGTACGGGTGGCCGACGATCAGGACGTGCGGGGAGGTCACCGAGGCGGCGATGCGGGACTCCTTGGAGCCCGGGACCAGGTGGTCCACCAGGATGCCCAGCCGGGCGTCGGCGGCGGGGGCGAAGTCCGCGACCACCGACGGGAGGTCGTCGATGCCCTCCAGGTACTCCACCACGACGCCCTCGATCCGCAGGTCGTCGCCCCAGACCCGTTCGACCAGTTCGGCGTCGTGGCGGCCCTCCACGTAGATCCGTCCCGCCCGGGCTACCCGTGCCCGGGCCCCGGGGACGACGAGGGAGCCCGAGGCCGTACGGGCCGGGGCGGCCGGCCCCCGGACCGGACGGGTCAGGGTCACCACCGCGCCGTCCAGGAGGAAACCGCGGGGCTCGAGGGGGAAGACGCGGCGCTTGCCGAAGCGGTCCTCCAGGGTGACCGTGCCCGCCTCGCAGGCCACCACCGCGCCGCAGAAGTCCGTACCCGCCACCTCGACCACCAGATCGGGATCGGCCGGCACCTCCGGCACCGGCTTGGCGCGCTTCCACTGCGGGGTCAGGTCGGGGGAGTACTCACGCATCCGGCCGAGGGTAGGAGAGCGGGCCGTCTCAGGTGTCCGACACGCCGAAACGGGCCGCCAGTGTGTCGCGTTGGGCACGGACGAAGGCCGCGTCCACCACCGCTCCGTGACCCGGCACGTACACAGCGTCGTCCCCGCCCAGGCCGAGGAGCCGGTCCAGGGCCGCCGGCCACTGCCGCGGCACCGCGTCCGGACCCGCCTGCGGCTCGCCCGATTCCTCGACCAGGTCGCCGCAGAAGACCACCTCGCGCGCACCGGGCACGAAGACGGCCAGATCGTGCCGGGTGTGCCCCGGGCCCACGTTCGCCAGCAGCACCTGCACCCCGCCCAGGTCGAGCGTCCACTCGCCCGACACCAGGTGCCGGGGGACCACCAGCAGGTCCGCGGCCTCGGCCGCCTCGACCGCCGCCAGGCCGTGCCGGACCGCGTCCGCCCGCAGCTCGTCCCGGCTCACGGAGAGCAGGGCGTCCAGCCCGACCGGACCGTAGACCTCGGCCCCCGCGAACGCCGCCCCGCCCAATACGTGGTCGAAATGTCCGTGTGTGAATGCGAGATGGGTCACGCGCCGGCCCGCCAGCCGCTCCGCTTCGGCCCGCACCAGCGCGCCTTCCCGCAGGCAGGACCCGGGGTCGATCAGAAGGGCGGAATCCTCGCCCACCACCAGTCCCACGGTGCAGTCCCACACCGGCAGGCGTCGCCGGCCGGTCCGTTCGGTGAGCCGTTCCCAGCCCGCCTCTTCCCAACGCACGTCCATGCCGCGACGCTACCTTGGCGGGCCGCCCTTGCTAGGGGTGTACCACCCCGCCGTACACTGACCGGGGGATCTCTGGCACTCGAACGCTCAGAGTGCCAACAGACCGAGCCGGTCGAAGCAACGGACGACGGAAACGATGGAGGTGTGCGCGATGCTCAGCGAACGCAGACTCGAAGTGCTGCGCGCCATCGTCCAGGACTACGTCGGGACGGAGGAGCCGGTCGGCTCCAAGGCGCTCACCGAGCGGCACCGGCTCGGCGTCTCGCCCGCCACCGTGCGCAACGACATGGCCGTGCTGGAGGACGAGGGCTACATCGCCCAGCCCCACACCAGCGCCGGCCGGATCCCCACCGACAAGGGCTACCGCCTCTTCGTCGACAAGCTGGCGGGGGTCAAACCGCTGTCGACGCCCGAGCGCCGGGCCATCCAGAACTTCCTCGACGGGGCCGTGGACCTCGACGACGTCGTCGGCCGTACGGTGCGGCTGCTCGCGCAGCTCACCCGGCAGGTCGCCGTCGTCCAGTACCCGTCGCTCACCCGGTCCACCGTCCGGCACGTCGAGCTGCTCTCGCTGGCCCCGGCCCGCCTGATGCTCGTCCTCATCACGGACACCGGCCGGGTCGAGCAGCGGCTCGTCGACTGCCAGGCCCCCTTCGGGGAGGCCTCGCTCGCGGACCTGCGGGCCCGCCTCAACAGCCGTGTCGTCGGCCGCCGGTTCACCGACGTGCCGCCGCTGGTGAAGGACCTTCCGGAATCCTTCGAGAACGAGGACCGGGTGACGGTGCGTGCCGTCCTCGACACCCTTCTCGAAACGCTGGTCGAGGAGGCGGAGGAGCGGCTGATGATCGGCGGCACCGCCAACCTCACCCGCTTCGGACACGATTTTCCCCTGACGATCAGGCCGGTGCTCGAAGCGCTGGAGGAGCAGGTCGTGCTCCTCAAGCTGCTGGGCGAGGCCAGTGAGTCGGGAATGGCCGTAAAGATCGGGCATGAGAACGCCTACGAGGGACTGAACTCCACGTCCGTCGTCTCGGTCGGCTACGGTTCGGGCGGCGAAGCAGTCGCCAAACTCGGCGTGGTCGGACCGACCCGCATGGACTACCCCGGAACGATGGGAGCGGTACGCGCAGTGGCACGTTACGTCGGACAGATCCTGGCGGAGTCGTAAGTGGCCACGGACTACTACGCCGTTCTCGGCGTGCGCCGCGACGCATCGCAGGACGAGATCAAGAAGGCATTCCGGCGGCTCGCGCGCGAGCTGCACCCGGATGTGAACCCCGATCCCAAGACGCAAGAGCGTTTCAAGGAGATCAACGCCGCCTACGAGGTCCTCTCGGACCCGCAGAAGAAGCAGGTCTTCGACCTCGGCGGCGACCCGCTGTCCTCCTCGGGCGGCGGCGGAGCCGGCGGCTTCGGAGCGGGCGGCTTCGGCAACTTCTCCGACATCATGGACGCCTTCTTCGGCCAGTCCTCGCAGCGCGGACCGCGCTCGCGGACCCGCCGCGGCCAGGACGCCATGATCCGCCTCGACCTGGAACTGGACGAGGCGGCCTTCGGCACGACCAAGGACATCCAGGTCGACACGGCCGTCGTCTGCACCACCTGCTCCGGCGAGGGCGCCGCCCCCGGCACCTCGGCGCAGACGTGTGACATGTGCCGCGGCCGCGGTGAGGTCTCGCAGGTCACCCGGTCCTTCCTGGGCCAGGTCATGACCTCGCGGCCCTGCCCGCAGTGCCAGGGCTTCGGCACCGTGGTCCCGACCCCGTGCCCCGAGTGCGCGGGCGACGGCCGGGTCCGCTCCCGCCGCAGCCTCACCGTCAAGATCCCGGCCGGCGTCGAGAACGGCACCCGGATCCAGCTCGCGGGCGAGGGCGAGGTCGGCCCCGGCGGCGGCCCCGCCGGCGACCTGTACGTGGAGATCCACGAGCTGCCGCACCCGACCTTCCAGCGCCGCGGGGACGACCTGCACTGCACGGTCACCATCCCGATGACCGCGGCGGCCCTGGGCACCAAGTGCCCGCTGGAGACGCTGGACGGCCTGGAGGAGATCGACATCCGGCCCGGCACCGGGTCCGGGCAGGCGATCCCGCTGCACGGCCGCGGCGTCACCCACCTGCGCGGCGGCGGGCGCGGCGACCTGATCGTGCACGTCGAGGTCACCACCCCGGGCAAGCTGGACCCGCAGCAGGAGGACCTGCTGCGCCAGCTCGCCAAGCTGCGTGGCGAGGAGCGGCCGATGGGCCAGTTCGCTCCGGGCCAGCAAGGCCTGTTCAGCCGCCTGAAGGACGCCTTCAACGGGCGCTGAGCCGCGCGCGGAGCAGCGTACGGGCAGCGTACGAGAACACCTGCGAGCCCGGTCCGGGGATCCCCGGACCGGGCTCGCGGCATGCGGGGCGGCAGGGCGGCGGCGGTATTCGGGCACCCCGGTGAAGGGGACTATGCCAGGCGAATGCCGTGATTCGGCCCCGTGAGCGGGACATGGCACGATGCAGCTCATGTCCTCCGCACCGAACGGTCTCTTCGCGTACCCGATCGTGCAGGCGCCCATGGCGGGCGGCGCGTCCTGCCCGCCGCTCGCGGCCGCCGTGTGCGAAGCGGGCGGACTGGGCTTCCTCGCCGGCGGCTACAAAACCGCCGACGGCATGTACCAGGAGATCAAGCGGCTGCGCGCGCTCACCCGCCGCCCCTTCGGCGTCAACCTCTTCCTGCCGCAGGCCTCCCACGTGGACCCGGCGGTCGTGGAGGCCTACCGCGGGCACCTCGCCAGTGAGGCCTCCTGGTACGAGATCTCCCTCGCCGACGAGGACATCATCGGCACCAGCGACGACGGCTACGACGCCAAACTGGCCATTCTCATCGAAGACCCGGTACCCGTGGTCTCGTTCACCTTCGGCCTGCCCTCGCCCGCGGCCTTCACCTGCCTGCGCAAGGTCGGTACGTACACGATCGCCACCGTCACCTCCGTCGAGGAGGCCCGCGCCGCCCAGGCGGCCGGCGCCGACGCCGTCTGCGTCCAGGGCGTGGAGGCGGGCGGCCACCAGGGCACCCACCGCGACGACCCGCAGGGCGACGGCACGGCCGGAGTCGGCCTGCTCGCGCTCGTCGCGCAGGTGCGCGAGGCCGTGGCCCTCCCGATCATCGCGGCGGGCGGCCTGATGCGCGGCTCGCAGATCGCCGCGCTGCTCGCCGCGGGAGCGGAGGCCGCGCAGCTCGGCACGGCCTTCCTGGCCTGCCCGGAGTCCGGCGCGCACGCCCTGCACAAGAAGGCGCTGACCGACCCGCTGTTCGTCAGGACGGAGCTGACCCGGGCCTTCTCGGGGCGGCCGGCCCGCGGACTGGTCAACCGGTTCATGCGCGAGCACGGCCCGTACGCCCCGGCCGCGTACCCGCAGGTCCACCACCTGACCGCGCCGCTGCGCAAGGCCGCCGCCGATGCCGGGGACCCGCAGGGCATGGCCCTGTGGGCGGGCCAGGGGCACCGGCTGGCGCGGGCCCTGCCGGCCGGGGAGCTGGTGGAGGTGCTCGCGGCGGAACTCGGCGCGGCCCAGAACGCGTTGAAGGCAATGCAGATGAGGAGTGCGTCATGACCGCCCCGGTGTTCGTGGTCGAAAAGGTTCCCGCGGGGCCGGAGTTCGTCCTGGACGGTCCCGAAGGCCGCCACGCGGTCTCCGTGAAGCGGCTGGCCCCCGGCGAGGCCCTCGTGCTGACCGACGGCCGGGGCGGCTGGGCCGAGGCCGTCGTGACGGCCGCCGAGGGCAAGGACCGCCTCGTCGTCTCCGTGTCCGAGGTCTTCGAGGAGGCGGAGCCGGCCGTCCGGATCACCGTCGTCCAGGCCCTGCCCAAGGGCGACCGGGGCGAGGTCGCCGTCGAGACCATGACGGAGACCGGCGTCGACGCGATCGTGCCCTGGCAGGCCTCGCGCTGCATCACCCAGTGGCGCGGCGACCGGGGCGCCAAATCCCTCGCGAAGTGGCGGGCCACCGCCCGCGAGTCCGGCAAGCAGTCCCGCCGGGTCCGCTTCCCCGAGGTCGCGGAGGCGCTGTCGACCAAGCAGGTCGCGGCGCTGCTCGCGGAGGCCGACCTCGCGGTGGTCCTGCACGAGGACCGTGACGCCCCTTCGGGCGCGCTGGCCACCGCGGAACTGCCCTCCGCCGGCTCCATCGTCCTGGTCGTCGGACCCGAGGGCGGGGTTTCCCCGGACGAACTCGCCGCCTTCGCCGCGGCCGGGGCGCACCCGTACCGGCTGGGCCCCTCGGTCCTGCGCACCTCCACGGCGGGCACGGCCGCGGCGGCGGTCCTCCTGGCGCGGACGGGCCGCTGGTCCTGACGGCCGCTGTTCCTGACGGGCTGCCGGCCCTGACCGGTCCGGCCGGTGGCGGTGGATACGATGCCGGAACCGATCACCCGTCACGAAGGGCTCAGCACATGGCCGGGGAACCGCAGGCCGACTGCCTGTTCTGCAAGATCGTCGCAGGGACCATCCCCGCCACGGTCGTCCGGGAGACGGACACGACCGTCGCCTTCCGCGACATCAATCCGCAGGCACCCACGCACGTCCTCGTCATCCCGAAGGTGCACTACCCCGACGCCGCCTCCCTCGCGGCCGCGGAGCCCGGGATCGCCGCCGACGTCCTGAGCGAAGCGGGCCGCGTCGCGGTCGACGAGGGCCTCGCCGACCGGGGCTACCGGCTGGTCTTCAACACCGGCGCCGGCGCCGGCCAGGTCGTCTTCCACGCCCACGCGCACGTCCTCGGCGGCCGTGGCTTCGAATGGCCCCCGGGATAAACCGTGTCCGTACGAGAATTCGTGGTGCTCGGCACCGCCAGCCAGGTGCCCACCCGCCACCGCAACCACAACGGCTACCTGCTGCGCTGGGACGGCGAGGGCATCCTCTTCGATCCCGGCGAGGGCACCCAGCGCCAGATGCTCCGCGCCGGGGTGGCCGCGCACGACATCAACCGGATCTGCGTCACCCACTTCCACGGTGACCACAGCCTCGGCCTCGCCGGGGTCATCCAGCGGATCAACCTCGATCGGGTCCCGCACCCCGTCACCGCCCACTACCCGGCCTCCGGGCAGAAGTTCTTCGACCGGCTGCGGTACGCCACGGCCTACCGCGAGACCGTGCAGCTCGCGGAGGAGCCGGTGGCCGAGGACGGGATCCTGGTCCGCGGGGACGCGTACACCCTGGACGCCGTACGGCTCTCGCACCCCGTGGAGTCCTTCGGCTACCGGGTCACCGAGCCCGACGGGCGCCGGATACGGCCCGAACTGCTCGCCCGGCACGGCATCAAGGGGCCGGACGTGGGCCGGATCCAGCGCGAGGGCAGCCTCGGCGGGGTCACCCTCGACGAGGTCAGCGAGGCGCGCGCCGGACAGCGGTTCGCCTTCGTCATGGACACCCGGCTCTGCGAGGGCGTCGAGGCGCTCGCGGCGGGCTGCGACATGCTGGTGATCGAGTCGACCTTCCTCGACGAGGACGTCCAACTGGCCACCGACCACGGGCACCTCACGGCCGGGCAGGCCGCCCGGGTGGCCCGGGACGGGGGCGTGCGGCACCTCGTGCTGACGCACTTCTCGCAGCGCTACACCGACCCGTCGGAGTTCGAACGCCAGGCCCGCGCGGCCGGCTTCGAGGGCGAGCTCACGATCGCCGCCGACCTCGTACGGGTTCCCGTGCCGAAGCGGGCCGGATAGCGGGCCCGACCCCGGCCGCGGGGCCCTGCGGGGCCGTCCCCGACCCGCCCTTCCACCGTTCCCCGGGCTGCGCCCGGACCCCCTGGGGCTCCGCCCCGGACCCCGCGCCTCAAACGCCGGCGAGGCTGGAATTGCCCTGCGGGCAATCCAGCCCCGGCCGGCCGAAGTCCAGCCCCTCCGGCGTTTGAGGAGCGGTGTGCGGGGGCCGGCCCCCGGAACGGCGCCGCACGCGGCAACGGGTCCGGGGCGGAGCCCCGGGGAACGGCGGAAGGGCGGGTAGGGGACCTCGCCCCGCAGGGCTGCCCCGCCCCGCTCCGCGCAGGACCTGGACGGCCGTCCCGCCTTCAGGCGCCCGCGGGCCGGAGGTCTAGACGCCGGTGCGGATGCGCTTGCGGGGGCCCTCCCGGCCCCGGCGGGCCGCCGCCGGGGAGAGCAGCAGGATCCGGAGCGGGGGCAGGCGCAGCGGGCGGGCGCGGAGCTGCGCGAGCTCCACGACCTCCAGTTCCTGCGCGCCGACCCGCGGCACCGAGCCGGCCGGCGTCCCGGCTCCGGCGGCGAGCACGGCCGCCGGGGCCCCGCCGCGCCGGCGCACCGAGCCGGGGGTCAGCGGGCGTCCGCCGACGTGCAGGGCGACCCCGGCCATCGGCCCGGCCACCGCGAGCAGCAGGCCCCCGAGGACCAACCCCATGCCGGGGAACCCCGCACCCTCGGCGAGCAGGCTCCCGGTGACGGGCCCGCAGGCCACGCCGAGCGAGGACGCGGAACCGACCAGGACGGCCCAGCGCCCGCGCGGGTCGAGGGCGGCGGCGAGGCCGATGGCGTAGGAGAGCACGACGGGGTAGACCGCGTTCCACAGGATCTCGCCGGCCGCGAAGGAGCCCAGGCCCCGCGCGTGCGAGGCCAGCACCACGCAGCAGGCGATGACCGCCGTGCCCACACCCACCGGGATCGCCCGCCCGAGCCGGGACCCGAGCGCGGAGGCGGCGGTGACCCCGAGCAGCCCGGCGCCGAGCGCGGCCGCGAAGACGATCCCGAGGGTGACCTCGGACAGGCCCGCCTGCTGCGCGCCGATGCGGCCGCTGACGCCCCACAGGGCGTTCTGGGCGAGCGACCACAGCATCAGGGCCCCGGCGAGCACCATCCCGGCGCGCGGGTAGGGCAGCCGCACGGGGGCCCGCACGGCCCGGTCGGTGCGGCCGGTGCGGTCGGCACGGTCCGCGAGGTCCGTCCGGTCGGCCCCGGGCAGGCGCCCCGTAGCGGGCCAGCACACCAGCGCGACCAGGGCGATCGCCGCGAACGGCAGCCAGTGCCCGCCGCCGAGCCGGGGCAGGGTCAGGTACAGGGCCCCGGCCGTGGCCGACACCGACAGCAGCCCCAGCGCGGAGGTCCGGTGCGGGTCGCGCTGCGCCGCGATCCCGGAGGCGGCCACGGCGGTGGCCGTGCCCGAGCCGAAGCCGCCGAGGACGGCGCCCGCGATGACGAGGGGGAGCTGCGCCGTGGCGGCCGCCGTGCCGTACCCGAGGACGGCGAGCAGCAGCCCGAGCCGGGCCAGCGGACGCGGCCCGTGGCGCGGGATGCGGGAGGCAAGGGCGAATCCGGCGGCGGCCGAGCCGAGCAGCAGGACCGAGCCGATCAGGCCGGCCTGCGCGGGGCTCAGCGGGAGGTGCGCGTCGAGCCGGCCGACGACGGTCGGCAGCAGGTACGGGGCGACGTAACCGGAGGTGAAGAGCGCGACGAGCGGCCAGGCGGCGGGCGGCGCGGGGGTGCGGTCGGGCACGGGTGTTCCATGTGGTGCAGGTGGAGCGTGAGATTCCGCAAGACCGCGGGGCTCATATCTATCAAGCGGCCCGAACCTCCGAGAAGGGCGTTCAGGCGGTGATCTGCGTCACACTGTATTCCGGGCCCGCCCGGGAGGGAGGGCCCGGCGGCGGACGTGGGTTGAATCCCATCAGGAAGTCGAATTGGGAAGCCCATTGAAGAAACGACCCGCCAAGATCAGAACGCGCACCGACCGATCGGGGAGTACATCGTGACCAGTCGCAGCAGCCGGGACAGCCTCGACTCCGCCGTGGACCCGCTCGGTCCGCTGCGCGACCCCGACGAACCCGGCTGCGACGTCTTCCTGACCGGCACGGTCTTCCTCGACATCATCTTCACCGGCCTCGACTCGGCCCCCGTGCGCGGCACGGAGTCCTGGGCGCGCGGCATGGGTTCCAGCCCCGGCGGCGTCGCCAACATGGCCACCGCCCTCGCCCGGCTCGGCCTGCGCACCTCCCTGGCCGCCGCCTTCGGGGACGACCACTACGGGGAGTACTGCTGGGACGCGCTCGAACAGGGCGAGGGCATCGACCTCTCGATGTCACGGACCGTGCCCGGGTGGCACAGCCCCGTCACCGTCTCGATGGCGTACGAGGGCGAGCGCACGATGGTCTCCCACGGCCACGAGGCGCCGCTCCCGGCGGACCCGGGCCCGTTCCCCCAGTGCCCGCCCCGGGCCCGCGCGGCCGTGGCCTCGCTCGGACCGGGCGGCGGCGAGGCCTGGGTCGCCGAGGCGGCCCGGCGCGGGGCCCGGGTCTTCGCCGACGTCGGCTGGGACGACAGCGGGCGGTGGGACCTGGGGGCGCTGGCCGACCTGGAGCACTGCGAGGCCTTCCTGCCCAACGCGGGGGAGGCGATGGCCTACACGCGCACCGACTGCCCGCGCGCGGCGGCCCGGGCGCTGGCCGAGAAGGTGCCGATCGCGGTGGTGACGATGGGCTCCGAGGGCTCGTACGCGGTGGACGGGCGGACCGGGGAAACGGCCGAGGTCCCCGCGATCGCGGTCGACGCCCTGGATCCGACCGGGGCGGGCGACGTGTACGTGGCGGGCTTCCTGACCGGCACCCTCGCCGAGTGGCCGCTCGCGGACCGGCTCGCCTTCGCGGGCCTGACGGCGGCCCTGTCGGTGCAGGAGTTCGGCGGCTCCCTGTCGGCCCCCGGCTGGCCGGAGGTGGCCCACTGGTGGCGCACCGCCCCGGAGGCCCTGCGCGGGCGGTACGGCTTCCTCGACGACCTCGTCCCGCGCGCAGCCGCCCCGGCCAGCCGCCGCCGCGCGGTCCCGACGATCGGCTTCCGCCAGTCGGCGTAGGGCCTGGTCGGCCGGGGAACGGTGAGGGCCGCTGCGAAGGGCCGCGCCCCGGCCCCGGCCGGTCCGCGCGTCCGCCCGGGCCGGGAGCGCCCGGGCCCGGCCCGGGCGGGTTTCCGGCCCGCCCCGAGCGGGGTCCCGTACGGGACCCCGTAAAACCCCTCGGGGATGGCGGGGCGGCGACGTAGGCTTGGAAGTCCGGTGGCCGTCGATCGGCGCGGCCCCTCAGTGGGAGGTATGCGCAGGCCACAGTGCCGGCCCATGACTCAGACACCGACAGCCAAGACCCCCGCGCCGGGGCAGGCGCGAGCCCACTTCTCCGTACCGGCCACCCATCCGATGGTGTCCGTGCTCGGCTCGGGCGACGCCCTGCTGCGCGTGATCGAGAAGGCCTTCCCGAGGGCCGACATCCATGTTCGGGGCAATCAGGTCAGCGCGATCGGCGCCGCGGCGGAAGTCGCGCTGATCCAGCGCCTGTTCGACGAGATGATGCTGGTGCTCCGCACCGGGCAGCCGATGACGGAGGACGCAGTGGAACGCTCGATCGCCATGCTCAAGTCGACCGGCAACGGCCAGGGTCCGGACGAGACGCCCGCCGAGGTGCTCACCCAGAACATCCTCTCCAGCCGCGGCCGCACCATCCGCCCCAAGACGCTCAACCAGAAGCGGTACGTCGACGCGATCGACAAGCACACGATCGTCTTCGGCATCGGCCCCGCCGGTACCGGCAAGACCTACCTCGCCATGGCCAAGGCGGTCCAGGCGCTGCAGTCCAAGCAGGTCAGCCGGATCATCCTGACCCGCCCGGCGGTGGAGGCCGGCGAACGCCTCGGCTTCCTCCCCGGCACCCTCTTCGACAAGATCGACCCGTACCTGCGGCCGCTCTACGACGCCCTGCACGACATGATCGACCCGGACTCGATCCCGCGGCTGATGGCGGCGGGCACCATCGAGGTGGCGCCGCTGGCGTACATGAGGGGTCGGGCGATGCCCGTCTTCACGAACGTGCTGACGCCGGAGGGCTGGCGCCCCATCGGAGACCTCCAGGTGGGTGACCTCGTCGTCGGTTCGAACGGTGAGCCGACCCCGGTCCTCGGCGTCTATCCGCAGGGCGAGAAGGACATTTACCGCTTCACAGCCCAGGACGGCTCTTGGACCCTGTGCTGCGGCGAGCACCTGTGGACGGTCCGAACGGCGTCGGACAAGAGCCGCGACGAGCCGTGGCGGGTCCTGGAGACCAAGGAGATGATCGGCGACCTGCGAGCGGGACACACCCGTCGCTACGAGCTGCCGATGCTCACGGCTCCCGTCGAGTTCCCCGCCCGCGAGGTCCCGATGGACCCGTATGCGCTCGGCCTGCTGCTTGGTGACGGCTGCCTGACTGGTTCCACCACGCCGTCTTTCGCCACGGAAGACGAGGAACTGGCCCGTGCCCTGGAATCGGCCCTTCCAGGAGTGGCCGTACGACACAAGGGCGGTCCCGACTATGTCCTGAACCGGGTGAAGTCCCCGGGCGATGTCGTCACCCTGGAGAACCCGGTCACCCAGGTCCTGCGAGAGCTGGACCTGATCGGCAGCCGTTCGCACTCCAAGTTCGTGCCGGACGACTATCAGTTCAACACGTCGGACGTCCGTCTCGCGGTGCTCCAAGGCTTGCTCGACTCCGACGGTGGCCCGGTCACCCAGCAGGACCGCACCTGCCGGGTCCAGTACTCCACCGCGTCGATCGTTCTGCGGGACGACGTGATCGCCCTCGTCCAGTCTCTCGGCGGGGTGGCCTACACCCGGCGTCGTGCAGCCGAGGGCCGCAAGCAGGGCACCGCG
This sequence comes from Streptomyces sp. NPDC058289, assembly GCF_042880975.1. NCBI lineage: Bacteria > Bacillati > Actinomycetota > Actinomycetes > Kitasatosporales > Streptomycetaceae > Streptomyces > Streptomyces sp. NPDC058289. Next base: position 2,916 of record NZ_JBHVYI010000121.1, on the reverse strand, counting down.
CCGGCCGCTCACCGGTACGACTCGCACGTCGTCGACATCCGCCTCCCCGACGGCATCGAGCCCTTCCGCCTCGCGCGCAAGCGGGACGCGTACCACGCGGCCGGCGGCGGCGGTCGTCCCATGCGCTTCATCGACTCCATCGAGCCCGCGGGCCGCGAAGAAGCCGTGTGCATCCAGGTGGCCGCCGAGGACTCGCTGTACGTCACGCAGGACTACCTGCTGACGCACAACACCCTCAACGAGGCCTTCGTCGTCCTCGACGAGGCGCAGAACACCACCCCCGAGCAGATGAAGATGTTCCTGACCCGGCTCGGGTTCGACTCGAAGATCGTCGTCACCGGTGACGTGACCCAGGTCGACCTCCCGGGTGGCGCCAAGAGCGGGCTGCGTCAGGTGCAGGACATCCTCGAAGGCGTTCCGGACATCGCCTTCTCGCGGCTCACGTCCGAGGATGTCGTCCGGCACAAGCTGGTCGGCCGTATCGTCGACGCGTACGAGAAGTACGACGACAGCCAGGACGCGAAGCAGTCGCGGAACGGCTTCCAGCGGAAGTAGAAATCAGCGCACCATGTCGATCGACGTCAACAACGAGTCCGGAACCGAGGTCGACGAGCGGGCGATCCTCGACATCGCCCGCTACGCACTCACCCGGATGCGGATCCACCCGCTCTCGGAGCTCTCCGTCATCGTCGTCGACGAGGACGCGATGGAGCAGCTCCACATCCAGTGGATGGACCTGCCCGGACCCACCGACGTCATGTCCTTCCCGATGGACGAGCTGCGTCCGCCGTCGAAGGACGAAGAGGAGCCCCCGCAGGGGCTCCTCGGTGACATCGTGCTCTGCCCCGAAGTCGCCAAGAAGCAGGGCGAGGACGCGCCGACGCAGCACTCCATGGACGAGGAGCTCCAGCTCCTGACGGTCCACGGGGTGCTGCACCTGCTCGGGTACGACCACGAGGAGCCGGACGAGAAGGCCGAGATGTTCGGCCTCCAGGCGGCCATCGTCGACGGCTGGCGCGGCGAGAACGGCGTGACCGGCCCGTCCCCGGCGCCGACCGTCTCATGACCGGTGATCTCCAACTGATCACCGGGGCCGTCCTGCTGGTCGTGGTGGCCTGGTTCGCCGCGTGCGCCGAGTCCGGGATCGCCCGGATCTCCGCCTTCCGCGCCGAGCAGGCCGTACGGGAGGGCCGGCGCGGCAGCGCGAAGCTGGCCGAGGTCGCCGGCGACCCCACCCGCTACGTCAATGTCGCGCTGCTGGTCCGGGTCACCTGCGAGATGGCGGCGGGCGTGCTCGTCACGTACGTCTGCCTCGACGAGTTCGGGGAGAACTGGACCGCGCTGCTCGTGGCCATCGCCGTGATGGTGCTCGTGTCCTACGTGGCGGTCGGGGTCTCCCCGCGCACCATCGGCCGGCAGCACCCGCTGAACACGGCGACGGCGGCGTCCTACGTCCTCGTACCGCTCGCCCGGATCATGGGACCGATCCCGCAGCTGCTGATCCTCCTCGGCAACGCGCTCACCCCCGGGAAGGGCTTCCGCAAGGGGCCCTTCGCCTCCGAGGCGGAACTGCGCGCGATGGTCGACCTGGCGGAGAAGGAATCGCTGATCGAGGACGACGAGCGCCGCATGGTGCACCAGGTCTTCGAGCTGGGCGACACGCTCGTGCGCGAGGTCATGGTGCCGCGCACCGACCTGGTCTGCATCGAGCGGTACAAGACGGTCCGTCAGGCGACCACGCTCGCGCTGCGGTCCGGCTTCTCGCGCATCCCGGTGACCGGGGAGAACGAGGACGACATCGTCGGCATCGTGTACCTGAAGGACCTGGTCCGCAAGACTCACATCAGCCGGGACGCGGAGAGCGACCTGGTCTCCACGGCGATAAGGCCCGCGGTGTTCGTGCCGGACACCAAGAACGCCGGCGACCTGCTGCGCGAGATGCAGTCGGTGCGCAACCACGTGGCGGTCGTCATCGACGAGTACGGCGGCACCGCCGGCATCGTCACCATCGAGGACATCCTCGAGGAGATCGTCGGTGAGATCACCGACGAGTACGACCGGGAACTCCCGCCGGTGGAGGAACTGGGCGGGGACCGCTACCGGGTCACCGCGCGGCTGGACATCACCGATCTCGGTGAACTGTTCAAGGTGGACTCCTTCGACGACGAGGACGTGGAGACGGTCGGCGGACTGCTCGCCAAGGCGCTGGGCCGGGTGCCGATCGCCGGCGCCTCGGCGGTGGTGGACCTGCCGGACGGGCGGCCGCTGCGGCTGACGGCGGAGTCCCCGGCGGGACGGCGGAACAAGATCGTGACCGTGCTGGTGGAGCCGGTGGCTCCGGTGGAGGAGCAGGACGGGGAGGCGGAGTGACGCCGGCGGAGCTGCGCGACTTCTGTCTGGGGTTCAACGCGGCGGTGGAGGAGTTCCCCTTCACCCCGGAGACCTCGGTGTTCAAGGTGCTGGGGAAGGTGTTCGCGCTGAGCGCGCTGGACGCCGACCCGCTGAAGGTGAACCTCAAGTGCGATCCGGAGCAGGCGGTGCGGCTGCGCGCGGAGCACGAGGCGATCGTGCCGGGCTGGCACATGAACAAGCGGCACTGGAACACGGTGACCGCGGGCGGGCCGGGGGCACTGCCCGACGCGCTGGTCCGGGAGCTGGTCGAGGACTCGTACGACCTCGTGGTCGCGGGCCTGCCGAGGGCGGAGCGGCTGCGCCTCGACCGGCCGTAGCGGTCGTAGCGGACGGGGCCCGGCGTTCCTCGTCGTGGAATCCGGGAGGGGTCCAAGGTCATCGATCAGGGGACCTTCGGGGCCGCCCGTCCGCTTACGCAGCGCTTAGTTTTATCCCTGCGCCACCAAGATCCCGGGGGGACACCGGGGGTGGAGGGGAGAGCGCGTCTGCGGGGCCGTCGTGCGG
>NZ_JBHVYI010000120.1:6997-22368 GCF_042880975.1 Streptomyces sp. NPDC058289 | reverse complement strand
GGTGCCCGTACGGACCGTACGGGCACCCGTGCCCCGGTATGCGCCGGTAAGGCGCTGTGCGGGGCGCACAGCCCCCGTTACGCCGCCGGGGAGAGCCGTGCGCGCAGCAGACCCGCCAGTGCCTGCGCGAAGTCCACCGGATCAACCGGAAGGGTGACGGCGGCGTCCGCACGGCTCCAGGTGGCCAGCCAGGCGTCCTGCGGACGGCCCATCAGGAGCAGTACGGGCGGGCACTGGAAGATCTCGTCCTTGATCTGCCGGCACACCCCCATGCCCCCGGCCGGAACCGCCTCGCCGTCCAACACGCAGACGTCGATGCCGCCCGCGTCCAGTTCCTTCAGGACGGCCGGCAGCGTGGCGCACTCCAGGAACTCCACCGGCGGCAGGTCGGCGGCCGGCCTGCGCCCGGCCGCCAGCCGCACCTGCTCCCGGGTGCCCGCGTCGTCGCTGTAGACCAGAACCCGCGCAGTCGCCCGCATTTCGTTCCTCCACGTGTCCCGTGAATCACGTTGATGTTGCGCGGGATGCTACTCCGTCCGACCCGGTGTCAACATCGGTTCGCACAGCCTCGCCCGAGGGATGGCCGACGGGCGTCCGAAGGGCGATCTGATGGGCCGTTCGGGCCTTGCACACGCCCCTGACACTCCGAACGGCACCCCCCGGGGTGAGGGCGGGATAAGGGACCGACATAATGTCGGTCGTGGCGACAGCAACGACAGTAGATACCGGGCACGCGCACCCGACGGTCAACAGGCCGAACCTCGTCAGCGTGGGAACCATCATCTGGTTGAGTTCCGAGCTGATGTTCTTCGCGGCCCTCTTCGCGATGTACTTCACCCTGCGATCCGTGACAGGCGCCGAGTACTGGACAGAACAGGCTTCGGCCTTGAATCTGCCCTTCTCGGCGACGAACACGACGATCCTGGTGCTTTCCTCGCTCACCTGCCAGCTCGGCGTATTCGCCGCCGAGCGCGGTGACGTGAAGAAGCTCAGGACGTGGTTCATCATCACGTTCGTCATGGGTGCGATCTTCATTGGCGGCCAGGTGTTCGAGTACACCGAGCTGGTCAAGCACGAGGGCATGAGCCTCTCGTCCGGTCCGTACGGCTCGGTCTTCTACCTGACCACCGGCTTCCACGGTCTGCACGTGACGGGCGGTCTCATCGCCTTCCTGCTGGTCCTCGGCCGGACGTACGCGGCCAAGAGGTTCACCCACGAACAGGCCACGTCGGCCATCGTCGTGTCCTACTACTGGCACTTCGTCGATGTCGTCTGGATCGGCCTCTTCGCAACGATCTACCTGATCAAGTAGCGAACACGTCGCCGGGCCCGTCCCGGCACTCCATCCAGACACACCGACGCAGAAGATCCTGACACCGGGGTAATCCGTGAAAAAGCTCTCCGCACGACGACGCCATCCGCTGGCGGCGGTCGTCGTTCTACTCTTCGCGCTGGCGGTTACCGGGGGGCTGTACAGCGCCTTCGCGCCCGCGGGCAATGCGAAGGCCGACGAAACCGTCCAGTCCCTCGCCATCGAGGAGGGCCAGAAGCTCTACGCCGTCGGCTGCGCAAGCTGCCACGGAACCGGCGGTCAGGGTTCCTCTGACGGCCCCAGCCTGGTAGGCGTCGGCTCCGCTGCCGTCGACTTCCAGGTGATGACGGGCCGTATGCCCGCCCAGCAGCCCGGCGCCCAGGTGCCGAAGAAGCCCGTCATCTACACCCAGGCGCAGGCCGACCAGCTCGCCGCGTACATCGCGTCCCTCGGAGCCGGCCCGATCGTGCCGACCGAGAAGCAGTACGACCCGGCGGGTGCCGACATCGCGAAGGGTGGCGAGCTGTTCCGCAACAACTGCGCGCAGTGCCACAACTTCACCGGCGAGGGCGGCGCACTGACGAACGGCAAGTACGCCCCCAACCTTGAGGGTGTCGAGCCGAAGCACGTCTACGAGGCCATGCTCACCGGCCCGCAGAACATGCCCTCCTTCCCCGACAGCACCATGCCGGAGAAGCAGAAGAAGGACATCATCGCGTACCTCCAGCACGTCAACGGCGAGAAGTCGACCAGCCCCGGTGGCCTCAAGCTCGGTGGCCTCGGCCCCGTCTCCGAGGGTCTCTTCGGCTGGATCTTCGGACTGGGTGCGCTGATCGCTGTCGCCGTCTGGGTCGCGGCCCACACCGCTAAGGCCAAGAAGTCATGAGTAGCCAAGACATTCCCGAAGAGAAGCACCTGCCGAGCGAGCAGGGCGACGCGCACCACGGTGCCGTGGCAGTGGCGGACGACCCGTTCGCCGACCCCGGTCTGCCGGTTCACCGGCCTCGGATCCAGGACATCGACGAGCGGGCCGCGAAGCGCTCCGAGCGCACGGTGGCCCTGCTGTTCACCCTGTCGATGCTGGCCACGGTGGCCTTCATCGCCTCGTTCGTGATCCTGCCGGTCGACAAGATCGTCTACATCTTCCCCATCGGGAAGGTGAGCGCTCTCAACTTCGCCCTGGGCGTCAGCCTCGGCGCGGCCCTCTTCTGCATCGGCGCGGGCGCGGTCCACTGGGCCCGCACCCTGATGTCCGACGTGGAGGTCGCCGCCGAGCGCCACGAGATCGCGGCCCCGGCCGAGGTCAAGGCGCAGGTCATGCAGGACTTCGCGGACGGCGCGCGCGAGTCGGCCATCGGCCGCCGCCCGCTGATCCGCAACACGATGTTCGGTGCGCTGGCCCTGCTGCCGCTCTCCGCCGTCGTGATCCTGCGCGACCTGGGCCCGCTGCCCGAGGACAAGCTGCGCAAGACCATCTGGGCGAAGGGCAAGATGCTCATCAACCAGAACACGATGGAGCCGCTCCGTCCCGAGGACATCGTGGTCGGTTCGCTGACCTTCGCCATGCCGGAAGGCCTGGAGGAGGACGCGCACGACTTCCAGACGCAGATCGCCAAGGCCGCCCTGATGATCGTCCGCATCCAGCCGGAGAACATCAAGGACAAGAAGGAACTGGAGTGGTCCCACGACGGGATCGTGGCCTACTCCAAGATCTGCACCCACGTCGGCTGCCCGATCAGCCTGTACGAGCAGCAGTCGCACCACGTGCTCTGCCCGTGCCACCAGTCCACCTTCGACCTCTCCGACGGCGCCCGAGTCATCTTCGGCCCGGCTGGTCACGCGCTCCCGCAGCTGCGGATCGGCGTCAATGACGAAGGTTTCCTCGAGGCGCTCGGCGACTTCGAAGAGCCCGTCGGTCCCTCTTTCTGGGAGCGCGGATGAGCACTGCCACTCAAACCAAAGAGCGCAAGGCTCCGGCCGGCGAGCGCGTAGCCGACTGGGCCGACGGCCGGCTGGGCATCTACAGCCTCGCCAAGGCCAACATGCGCAAGATCTTCCCGGACCACTGGTCCTTCATGCTGGGCGAGATCTGCCTCTACAGCTTCATCATCCTCATCCTCACGGGTGTGTACCTGACGCTGTTCTTCCACCCGAGCATGAACGAAGTGCACTACGACGGTTCGTACATCCCCATGCAGGGTGTCGCGATGTCGGAGGCCTTCAAGTCGACCCTGGAAATCAGCTTCGACGTCCGCGGCGGTCTGCTCATCCGGCAGATCCACCACTGGTCGGCGCTGATCTTCATCGCGGCGATGCTCGTGCACATGATGCGCGTGTTCTTCACCGGCGCGTTCCGCAAGCCCCGTGAGGTCAACTGGGTCTTCGGCTTCCTGCTGCTGGTCCTCGGCATGTTCACCGGTTTCACCGGTTACTCCCTGCCGGACGACCTGCTCTCGGGCACCGGTGTCCGCTTCATGGAAGGCGCGATGCTGTCCGTGCCGATCGTCGGCACGTACCTGTCGTTCTTCTTCTTCGGCGGGGAGTTCCCCGGCGGCGACTTCGTGGGCCGGCTCTACTCGGTGCACATCCTGCTGCTGCCCGGCATCATGATGGGCCTGCTGGTGGCCCACCTGATCCTGGTCTTCTACCACAAGCACACCCAGTTCGCGGGCCCCGGCAAGACCGAGAAGAACGTCGTCGGCATGCCGCTGCTCCCGGTCTACATGGCCAAGGCCGGAGGATTCTTCTTCCTGGTCTTCGGCGTCATCGCGCTGATCGCGGGCATCGCCTCGATCAACCCGATCTGGGCGCTCGGCCCGTACCGCCCGGACCACGTGTCCACCGGTGCGCAGCCCGACTGGTACATGGGCTTCTCCGAGGGCCTGATCCGTGCGATGCCCGGTTGGGAGATCAACCTGTGGGGCCACACCCTGGCCCTCGGCGTGTTCATCCCGTTCACGATCTTCCCGCTGGTCCTGGCCACCATCGCGGTCTACCCGTTCATCGAGTCCTGGGTCACCGGGGACAAGCGCGAGCACCACATCCTGGACCGCCCGCGCAACGCCCCGACCCGTACGGGCTTCGGTGTGGCATGGCTGACGTGGTACGTCATCCTGCTGATCGCCGGTGGAAACGACATGTTCGCGCAGTACTTCCACCTGTCGATCAACTCGATCACCTGGTTCGCACGCATCGGGTTCTTCGTCGGCCCGGTCATCGCCTTCATCATCACCAAGCGGATCTGCCTCGGCCTCCAGCGCCGGGACCGGGACAAGGTGCTGCACGGTCGCGAGACCGGCATCATCAAGCGCCTGCCGCACGGTGAGTTCGTGGAGGTCCACGAGCCGCTCTCGCAGGGCAAGCTGCACACGCTCACCTCGTACGACCAGTACGAGCCCGCCGAGATCGGCCCCACGGTCGACGAGAACGGTGTCGAGCGCAAGGTGAAGCCGCTGGAGAAGCTCCGCGCCAAGCTCAGCAAGGGCTACTACGGGGAGAACAACCAGATCCCGAAGCCCACGGTCGAGGAGTACAAGGAGATCCAGAGCGGCCACGGCCACCACTGATCTCCCGCATCACGGCTTCACATGCTTCACGCAGTACGCACCACGCATGACTGCTTGAGGGACTGATTCAGGTCAGTCCTGGTGTCGCCACGGCGAGAGCCCCGTCCAGTGTCTGGACGGGGCTCTTTGCCGTCCCCGGGGCTGGATAGGCTGAAGCCCTTCCCATTCGACGTGGAATCCTCGATGAGCAGCAGGAGCGGACCATGAACCTGGTGACCCCGGCAGGCGGCGACAGCGCGGCGGCCCGCGGCTGGCCGGGCGTTCTGGAGGCCCTGCTGACCGGCCGTGACCTCGGCGCCGACGACACGGCCTGGGCCATGGACCGGATCATGCGCGGGGAGGCCACCGACGCCCAGATCGCCGGCTTCGCGGTCGCGCTGCGGGCCAAGGGGGAGACGGTCTCCGAGATCAACGGCCTGGTCCGCGCCATGTACGCACACGCCAACCTGATCGAGGTGCCGGGCCGGACGGTGGACATCGTCGGCACCGGGGGCGACGGGGCCAAGACGGTCAACATCTCCACGATGTCGGCGATCGTGGTGGCCGGTACGGGCGCCAAGGTCGTCAAGCACGGCAACCGGGCCTCGTCCTCCGCGAGCGGCTCCTCGGACGTCCTGGAGAAGCTCGGCGTCAACCTCGACCTCACCCCCGCGCGGGTCGTGGAGGTGGCCGAGGAAGCCGGAATCACCTTCTGCTTCGCGGTCAAGTTCCACCCCGCGCTGCGGCACGTGGCGGCGGCCCGCCGGGAGCTCGGCATCCGGACCACCTTCAACTTCCTCGGCCCGCTGACCAACCCGGCACGGGTCCGGGCACAGGCAACCGGTGTGGCCGACGCGCGGGTGGCCCCGATCGTCGCGGGCGTCCTGGCGGAGCGGGGCTCCTCGGCGCTGGTCTTCCGCGGTGACGACGGGCTCGACGAGCTCACCACCACGGCGACCTCCCGGGTCTGGTGGGTCCGCGACGGCGAGGTCAGGGAGCAGGGCTTCGACCCGCGCGACATCGGCATCCCGCTGGTTCCGGTCTCCGCCCTGGCCGGCGCGGACGCCTCGTTCAACGCGGACGTGGCCCGCCGCCTGCTGGCCGGCGAGACCGGCCCGGTCCGCGACGCGGTGCTCCTGAACTCGGCGGCGGCCCTGGTCGCGCTGGACCCGGGTACGGGCACCCTGGAGGAGCAGCTCGCCGCCGGTGTCGTACGGGCGGCGGAGTCGGTGGACTCGGGCGCGGCCCGGGCGGCGCTGGCCCGCTGGGCGGCGGCGAGCAACGCGTAGCCGCTGCGACACGTAGCCGCTGCGCGGTGGCCGTTCCGACGGGATCCGGCCAAGATCCAGCAACGACCCCGGTCCGCCATGTGGACCGGGGTCTTGCGTTCGGAAGATCGTGTGGCAGGATTCTCCTCAGGTCACGAGTGACAGCGTTTAGGCCCCGGCTTGCTGTCCGGCAACCCTCCTTCCGTGGCGGGGTGCCCCGGGTGATGACCAGGTCGTAGGCAGTGAGGTCTACGGCAAGCGCGGATCCCTCGAACACCAGGGGTCCTGGTCTCTCGAGGAGCGTTTCCGTGAGCAAGCGAATGCGATAGGGCGAGTCCGCCCCTTCTTCACCCCTCGGAACAGGGTCACTTCCGCGTACCCGCAGCACACCTGCGGCAGCACATCTGTGTGCGGCGGCCGATCCGCATTCCGGGGCACTCCCGTACCCCGAACGGCGCAGCGCCGTATCCGCGTACGGGCACACCGAAGCCATTCAGACCTGCCTGCCGGGAGATACCGCCATGTCCGCAACCCTGAACGCCACCACCGTCGCCGCTGCCGCCGTCACCTCTGCGGCCGAGGGCCCCGCCTGTGCCGAGCCGCTGGCGGTCCTCGGCCGCGAGGTCACCGTGCCGCTCGTCACCGGTGGCGAGGTCACCTACGCCGCCCTCGACTACGCGGCCAGCGCCCCCGCGCTCCAGCGGGTCTGGGACGACGTGGCCGCGTACGCCCCGTACTACGGCAGCGTCCACCGCGGCGCCGGGTACCTCTCGCAGCTCTCCACCGACCTGTTCGAGCAGAGCCGGGTCACGGTCGCCGAGTTCCTCGACTGCCGGCCCTCCGACCAGGTGGTCTTCACCCGGTCCACCACCGACTCCCTCAACCTGCTCGCCGCCGTGCTCCCGGCCGACTGCCAGGTCTTCGTCTTCGAGACCGAGCACCACGCCTCGCTGCTCCCGTGGACGAACGCCCAGGTCACCTACCTCAACGCCCCCCGCACCCCGGACGAGGCCGTCGCCACCCTGGAGCGCGCCCTGGCCGACCGCGACCCCTACGGCCCGGCGCTGGTCTGCGTCACCGGAGCCTCCAACGTCACCGGCGAGCTGTGGCCCGTCAAGGAGCTCGCCGCCGCCGCGCACGCCCACGGCGCCCGGATCGTCCTGGACGCCGCCCAGCTGGCCCCGCACCACCCCGTCTCCGTCCAGGACCTCGACGTGGACTGGGTCGCCTTCTCCGGACACAAGCTCTACGCGCCCTTCGGCTCGGGCGTGCTCGCCGGCCGCGCGGACTGGCTCCAGGAGGCGGACCCGTACCTCGCCGGCGGTGGAGCCTCCCGCAAGGTGGCCCGCCGCGAGGACGGCGGCGTGGACGTCGAGTGGCACACCACCGCCGCCCGCCACGAGGCCGGCTCCCCGAACGTCATCGGCGTCTACTCCATCGCCTCCGCCTGCAAGGCGCTGCAGGAGGCCGGCTTCGAGAACCTCGTCGCCCGCGAGCAGCGCCTCATCACCAAGGTCCGCGAAGGCCTCGCCGAGGTCCCGGCGGTCCGCGTCCTGTCCCTCTTCGGCGACGACGCCCCGCGCGTGGGCGTCATCTCCTTCGTCGTCGACGGCTGGAACAGCTCGCACTTCGCCGCCGCGCTCTCCGCCGAGTACGGCATCGGCGTCCGCGACGGCCTGTTCTGCGCCCACCCGCTGGTCCGCACCCTGCTCGGCAGCGAGCCGCAGGCGCAGGGCGAGTGCGGAGCCCCGGAGGCGGCCCCGGGGGAGCGGTCCCTGAACGCGATCCGCGTCAGCTTCGGCGCCGGCACCCCCGACGAGCACGTGGACCGCTTCGTCCGCGCCGTCAAGGAGCTCGTCGCGGACGGCGCCAAGTGGCAGTACCGCACCGAAGAGGGCCGCTGCGTCCCGGCCGTCTGACAGGCTGCGGGGTATGACCTACTGGGACCCGATACCGACCGTGCGCGCCTGCGTGGTCGGTGAGCCGCTGCCGGGCCACGCGCTGTGGGTACCGGCGTACCGCCCGCCGTGGGGCCCGTGGCCGGACGCGTGGGCGGAGCGCGACTGGCGCAATGTGCCGGGGCCGTTCTACGGCGCGGGAACCGACACGTGCTGGATGGGGCGGGAGGTCGCGCCCGCCCACGTGCTCTACAACGACGACTTGGGTGACGAGTTCGTCTACCGGCAGCCGTGCGACGCCGAGGAGACGTACCGGGTGATCGCCGCGGCGTTCCAGGACCCGATGGTGGGCTACCAGTGCGACGGCGACGTGCGCTGGACGCCGGAGCTGGTCCGCGAGTGGTGGAGCGAACGCGGCCGCGTCCGTGAATGGGCCCGTGACCTGGACCGGAAGTGGTCGATCTCGACGCGGGCCGACGAGCGTGAAGCCGCCGGCGGGGCCCGCGCGTACGTGGCCCACATCGACGGGGACCTCGCGGACTACCTGCGCGGCTACCTCTTCCGGCTCGGAGAGGGCCGCCCCGCCCGGCCGGGCGAGGCGTTGCCCGTGCTCTGAACGGCTACGCGTCGAGGCCGATCGCGAACGCCGCTTCCAGGTCGTGCTGGGAGTACGTGCGGAACGCCACGTGCGTGTCCGTCCCCTCCACGCCCGGGATCTTGCTGATGCGGCCGGGGATGATGTCGGCCAGGTCCTCGTGCCGGGACACCCGGACCATCGCGATGAGGTCGTACGTACCCGTGACCGAGTAGACCTCGCTGACGCTGTCCAGCGCGGCGATGGCCTCGGCGATCTCGGGGATCCGGTCCACGCTGGTCTTGATGAGCACGAGTGCGGTGATCACGGTTGGCTGTCTCCCTCGCCTACTGTCACTGGTCGACTCACTCTAGTCCCACCCCGGTAGCGGGCCCACGCGTAGAGGAAGCCCACCGAGAAGCCCACCACGTGGGCCAGATAGGCGACTCCGGGGCCGCTCGCCGCGCGGTGTGCCGCCAGCCACTGGAGACCGAACCAGAACATCAGCACGATCCACGCCGGGAAGCGCAGCGGCAGGAAGAACAGGAACGGGAACAGGCTCGTCACCCGTGCCTTGGGAAACAGGTACAGGAAGGCCCCCAGGACCGCGGAGATCGCCCCGGAGGCCCCGACCAGGGTCTGGTCCGAGGAGGCGTAGGCCGCCGCGTACGCCGCCAGGGCCAGGTAGCCCGTACAGACGTAGAAGCAGAGGAACCCGGCCCGGCCCATGCGCCGCTCCGTCATCGCCCCGAAGACGTAGAGGAAGAGCATGTTGCCCAGCAGGTGCAGCCAGCTCCCGTGCACGAACAGGGCCGTGAGGGGGGTGAGCGCCGCCCGGCCCGAGCCGGCGAACAGCTCGTCCGGTACCACGCCCCAGCGCCGGAAGTACGCCGTGCCCGTGGTCAGGAGCTGATCGCCCGTCCCGTAGACCGGGTTCAGCCCCGACGCCGGGCTCAGCACGAACACCACGCAGCAGCCGGCGATCAGCGCGTGGGTGACCACCGGGCCCCGGGCGGCCTCGCGTACGGCCTGCCACCTTACGATCATGCGACCGAGCATGACCCAGCCGGGCCCACCAGCGGGTGCGGCAGGCCGTAGGGTTACGAGCTACGCACGCACGCGCGCGCCACCCGTGACGACACGGGAGGGTGCGGTGCTTGCTCCATGTGAGCGATAGAAGGAGAGAGCGGCCTGATGACGGTTCCCCTGCCGACCGACACCACCCGGTGGCGCTGCACCCTGTGCGGCAACCTCACGCGCTTCGACGTCACCCGTTCGTCGAAGGTCGTGGAGTACGTCCACCTGGACCTCGCCGGGGAGCCCAAGGTCGAGGAGCGCGAGGTGGTCAATGAGACCATCGAGTCGGTGCGCTGCCGCTGGTGCAACGCGGTGGACCAGATCGAGCTCGTCGACAGGCCGGGCGCGGACTCCTGAAGGAGCCCCGCCCACAGGTGAATGACGGTAGGGGTGACGGATTGTGGAGCCAGCAAGCGGCGCTGAGCCGGCCGACGCGGCCGGCGACGCCGCGGAGGTCCTCGACCGCCCGCTGCCGGAAGGCGTGCGGCGCCGGGTCGTCGCACTCGTCTCGGACGCCTTCGGCGGGCTGACGGTCGCGGACCTCCCGGCGCAGTTGCGCCAGTACGCCCGTTTCACCCCGACGCGGCGCGCCAAGTTCGCGGGCAACGCCATGGCCACGGCCGTGGAGAGCGACCCCGTCTTCCGGGGCCGGGTCGCCGAGAAGTTCCGCGAGGCACAGGCCGACCTGGCCTCCGCGCTGGAGTCGGGCGCCCCGCCCGCCGCCGCCGATCCGCTGGACGTGGCGGCCGCCGCGTACGTGCTGCGGCCGGCCGGCTGGGTCAAGCTGGTCGCGGCCGCGGGCGAGGAGGCGCAGCGCGCCGACGCCGAGCGGGTCGACGAGGAGGCCCGCCGCGAGATGGAGCGGCTCCGCGAGGAGCTGACCCACGTACGGGAACTGCAGCGCACGGGTGTGGACCAGGTGCGGGCCGAGCTGGAGGCGGCGCGCAAGGAAGCGGAATCGCTTCAGCGCAAGCTGCGCAGTGCCCTCAGCGACGTCAAGCGGGGCGACGCGGCCCTGCGCAAGATCAACGCTGAGGTCGACGGCATCCGCGCCGAGGCGGCCGCCCAGGTGACCACCGCGGAGAGCGAGACCCGGCGGCTCAAGTCCCGCCTCGCGGAGGTGGAATCGGCGCTGGAGACCTCGCGCCGGGCCACCCGCGAGGGGCGCAGCATCGAGGACATGCGGCTGCGGCTGCTGCTGGACACCGTGCTGGACGCGGCCGCGGGACTGCGCCGGGAGCTCGCGCTGCCGCCGGTCTCCACGCGGCCCGCCGACACGGTGGAGGCGGTGGAGCCGGGCCGGATGACCCCGAAGGACATCGCGGCGCGCGCCCTGTCGGAGACCGACCCGGCGCTGCTGGACCAGTTGCTGGCGCTGCCCCAGGCCCATCTGGTGGTCGACGGCTACAACGTCACCAAGACCGGCTATCCGACGATGCCGTTGGAGAAGCAGCGGCTGCGGCTGCTGGGCGGGCTGTCGATGCTCGCCGCGCAGACGGGCGCCGAGATGACCTGTGTCTTCGACGGGGCGGAGCTGGCGGCCCCCGTGCTGCTCGCGCCGCCGCGCGGGGTGCGGGTGCTGTTCTCCAAGGCCGGAGTGACGGCGGACGAGCTGATCCGCCAGCTGGTGCGCGCCGAACCGGCGGGCCGTCCGGTGGTCGTGGTCTCCACGGACCGGGAGGTCGCCGACGGGGTGGCCAAGGCCGGTGCGCGGCCGGTGGCGTCCGCCTTGTTGCTGAAGCGGCTTTCGCGCGTTTCGTAACTGCTGGGCGCAATGCCGGAATTGGCAGGGCTCCGTGGGAACGTACCGTCAAGTCGCCGACACGGAGCGTGCGCTGTAGGTAAAGAACCTGGTCGGACAGCGAGTTTTTTGCCGACAGGATTTGAACTGATCACAGAAGGGTCACTAGGGTCAGTCAAACCTTCGTGCGGTAGTTCACTCATTCGGGGTGGCAGCGAAGGTGTCGCCGAGCTTGCGTTCTTCGGCGGCTCTAGGAAGAAGGAGATCGCCTTCGTGGCGTCCCACCGTCGACCCAAGCAGCCGACCCGCATGCGCACGACCGTGCTCGGTGTCACCGCGGCAGCCGCCGTGGTCCTCTCGGGGCAGGCCGCCCACGCCGCCCCCGCCAAGCCGAGCAAGGACGAGGTCAAGGCCAAGGTCGACGCCCTCTACGAAGAGGCGGAGCAGGCCACCGAGAAGTTCAACGGGGCCAAGGAGCGCCAGGACAAGCTCGAGACCGAGATCGGGCAGCTCCAGGACCAGGTCGCCCGCGGCCAGGAGGACCTCAACGCGCTGCGCGGCACGCTCGGTTCGATGGCCAGCGCCCAGTACCGCAGCGGCGGCATCGACCAGTCCCTCGCGCTCTTCCTCTCGGCGGACCCGGACAACTACCTCGACAAGGCCTCCACCCTGGAGCAGCTGAGCGGTCAGCAGGTCGAAGCGGTCCAGAAGATCCAGGCCAAGCAGCGCACCCTCGCGCAGCAGCGCCAGGAGGCCGCGGGCAAGCTCACCGACCTCGACGCCACCCGCAAGGAGCTCGGCGAGAAGAAGAAGGTCTCCTCGGACAAGCTCGCCGAGGCCCAGGCGCTCCTCAACTCGCTGACCGCCCAGGAGCGGGCGCAGATCAAGGACGAGGACTCCCGCGCCAGCCGGGGTGCCGACGGGCGCGCCCCCGACCTCGGCAACGTGAAGCCCTCCGGCCGGGCCGGCGCCGCCCTCGCGGCCGCCCAGACCAAGATCGGCAGCGCGTACATATCCGGTCACGAAGGCCCCAGTTCGTTCGACTGCTCGGGTCTGACCCAGTGGGCGTACAAGCAGGCCAACGTCTCGATATCCCGCGTCACGTACACGCAGGCCAACGACGGCACCCGGATCGGCAAGAGCCAGCTCCAGCCGGGCGACCTGGTGTTCTTCTACAGCGACATCCACCACGTCGGCCTGTACGCGGGCAACAACATGGTGCTGCACGCCTCGAACCCGCGCGGCGGCGTCAAGTACGAATCGATCAACAACATGCCGTTCCAGTTCGGAGTCCGCATCGGCGGCTGACGCCCCGAGCCCTCCACGGGCCCGTCCGGACGCGCCGCACACCGCCCATCCGGGCGAATTACGAGGCCCCGCTCTGACCACACGCCCCGCCGGTGACCTGCGTCTCCGACGGGGCGTCACTGTGCGTGCCCGCCGGAGGTCGTTGGCCGGTGCCCTCCCGCGCGGCTACTGTCTGCCAGCGCGGAACCCCGGCACACGGCCGTCCACGGAGGGCGGACCCGGGTCCCGCCCAGCAGGAGGGAGCGGTTTCACGTGGCGTCCCATCGCCGGTCCGGGCCCAGCGCCCTCGACCGGAACACCAAGGTCACCGTCCTCACCGCCGCCGCGGCGGGAGCAGCGGTCGCCATGTCGGGCGCACCCGCCGGTGCGGCCCCCGGCCTCCCGCAGGAGCCCTCCGCGGGCACCCGCGCCCAGGTCGACCGGCTCTTCGAAGAGGCCGAACAGGCCACCGAGCGCTTCAACCAGGCGGGCGAGCGCGCCGGCCGGCTCCGCGCCGAAGTCGACCGGGTCCAGGACGCGGTGGCCCGCGGGCAGGACCGCATCAACACCATGCGCGGAGTGCTCGGCGCCTACGCCGGAGCCCAGTACCGGGCCGGCGGCATCGACCCCGCCGTCGAGCTGATGCTCTCGGACGACCCGGACGACTACCTCGCCAAGGCCGCCGCCCTCGACCGGCTGTCCGGCCGGCAGGCCCGCCAGCTCGACGAACTGCGCTCCGAGCAGCGCCGCCTCGGCCAGGAACGCCAGGAGGGCTCCCGCAAGCTCGCCGAACTCGACGCGCTGCGCGCCGACGTGGCGAAGGAGAAGCGCGCCGTCACCGCCAAGCTGGCCGCCGCCCGCCGGCTGCTGAACGCGATGCCCACGCAGGAGCGCGCCGACTTCGACCGCGCCTCGCGCTCCGGCGGCCGCCCCGACGCCCTGCCCGAACTCCCCGACTCCGCGGCCTCCGGGCCCTCCTCCGGGCGCGCCATGACCGCCGTGATGGCGGCCCGGTCCGCCGTGGGGCGGCCCTACGTCTGGGGATCCACCGGCCCCTCCGGCTTCGACTGCTCCGGACTGATGGTGTGGTCGTACCGGCAGGCGGGCGTCGCGCTGCCGCGCACCTCGCAGGCGCAGCGGCACGCCGGGCGGCGGGTCTCGCTGTCGGAGGCGCGCCCGGGGGACCTGGTGACGTACCGCTCGGACGCCAGCCACGTCGGCATGTACGTCGGCAACGGCCAGGTGGTGCACGCCCCGTACCCGGGGGCGCGGGTGCGGTACGACCCGGTCGGGATGATGCCGGTCTCCTCGGTGACCCGGCCCTGAGAGCTGTGCTGCGTACGATCGGGTGATGCTCCCGGTCCTGGGCCGTATCCCTCGCCGTACTCCTCGCCGTCCGCCGCGCGCCCTGCCGCTGCTGCTCCTCTGCATGCTGCTGCTCTGCGTGCCGCTCGCCGGATGCGGCTCCGGTTCCGGTTCCGGTTCTCCTTCCGGTTCCGGGTCCGGGGCCCCTTCGGCTTCGGCGGACCCCGTCGAAGCGGAGGTCCGGCGGGCCGTCGCCGTCTGGTCGGCGGCCCCGCCCGCGGCCCTCGCGGCGATCCCGCTGGAGGGATGGTCGTACGAGGTCTCCGCGGTCCGCGTGGAAGGCGTACGGGCCTTCGCGCGCGCCGAGCTGCGCTACCGGCTCACCGGCTACGACGCCGCCCCGGCCGGCTCCGCCCGCGAGGTGGAGCTCGCCCGCGACGGCGGCTCCTGGGCGGTGACCGGCGACCGGCCCGCCCCCGGAGCCCTGCCCCAGCTGTGGGACCAGGGCCCGGTGTCCGTGGAGCGAGGGGAACACGCCCTGGTGCTCGGCGGCGCCGGCCAGAGCTCCGGCTCCCTCTCCGAGATCGCCGCCGAGGCCGACAGGGCGGTGCCCGCGGCCAGCGCGGCCTGGCCGCGGCCGTGGGCGGGCCGGGTGGTGGTGCTGGTGCCCGGCTCGCTGGACGCGATGGCGGCGCTGCTGGGGCGGCCCGCGGACGAGTACCGGGGCCTGGGCGCCGTCACCACCGGGCGGACCGGGGCGGGACCCGCCCCCGCCGACCGGGTCGTGGTGAACCCGGAGGGGTACGGGCAGCTCACGGCGGAGGGCCGCCAGGTGATCCTGACCCACGAGACCACCCACGTGGCGACCCGGGCGGCGACCACGTCCCGGACCCCGCTCTGGCTCTCCGAGGGCTTCGCGGACTGGGCCGCGTACCGCGACAGCGGCCGCGGCCCGGCCGAAGTCGCGCCGGCCCTCGCCCGCGCGGTGCGCAGCGGGGCCCTGCCGGCCACCCTCCCGGAGCCCGGGGCCTTCGCCTTCGGCGGGGACGCGGACGCACTGGCGCGGGCCTACGAGGGCTCCTGGCTGGCCTGCCGGCTCATCGCCGGCCGGTGGGGGGACGCGGCACTGGTCTCCCTGTACGAGAGGAGCGGCCGTGAATCCCTGCCTACGGCGCTGGACGAGACCCTCGGGACGGATTCCGCCGGGCTGACCCAGGCTTGGCAGCAGGAACTGCGCCGAGAGTTCCGCTAGGGCCTGTCGTCAAACTCCCAGGGCCGCCATGGGGCGGCGAAGGGGGTTTGTCGAGAGGGCCGAGGCCGGGCGCCGCCCGGGGCAAATAAGCCCCACCGGGGGTTGTGGGGCG